>PHAG01000014.1 GCA_002841625.1 Firmicutes bacterium HGW-Firmicutes-1
CGTCCACCAATTCATCTACTATTGGTAAGTACTGTTCATATATTCTAACCTGCTCTTCTGCATTTAAATTTTTCAGGCCATTTCTTAAAAAAATAATCGTTATAATCATTACTAACATTGCAAAAATAATAATTATAGCAATATTCTCAATTAATCCTTCGAAATCAACATTCGAAAAGGTTAATATCATCCACACAACTACTATTATATCAATACAAATGATTTTGAAGACTTGGTTCTTTTTCTCAATATAATTAAATAATATATTGATTGGAATGAATTTTACCATAATCAGAACTATTGTTATTCCTGCAGTTTGAACTATCATTCCATACGCAAATGTATATTCAATTTTACCCATGATAAGATATAAAGGGGCTAGTATTATTATCTGAATCATAATTATTAGAACCATACTGAGTATGTATAAAAAAATCGACTTTTCAATTTCTTTATATATTAAACAAATTACTACAATTAGTATCAAGGAAGTGATTAAAACGTTATATTGTTTATCTGCAAGCGTTGAAGCTTCCACACTTATTATTATGCCACCAAACATTAACAAAAAATGCCATAATTTCAAACGCCTTTTTGGGTTACATAGTTTCGTAATAACCAGAAAGAATTGCACCCAATCTAGAAATGTCATAATTACACTCTCAAAAAAACTCATAGCCACTCCCCTTTTAGGGCTTCCCGATAATTCTCTCCAAAGGGAATCTTGCCATAATCATTTGTTAAATAGATCATTTCCTGTGACTTATCAACCTTATAAATAAAGCTTTCATTTACTATAAAACCTTTATGACATCTGATAAATCTATCACAAAGCTCTTTTTCAATTGTCAACAATGTGTATGTAGAAATTGTAAATATTTCTTTAGTAGTCACCATGATGAGCTTTCGATTTTTACTTTCTATATAAACAATATCTTTTTGAGGAACAGATATACTATAGCCTTTTTGCTTTAATATTAGATTAAGCTGTTGAGTAGGCACATTGCTTATGCCATATTTAATTACATTAGAAATTGTTTTCTTGACTCTATCTACTTGAAAAGGCTTAATAATATAATCATAACAGTGAATTTCTATAAATGCATTTAATTGGTGAGTAGGTATGGATGTGATAAAGATAATTGGAGTCATTGTATAATGCTCAATCTCACGAATTTCTTCAGCTAATGTGATTCCAGAATAATCTTTGAGATGAATATCTAAAATAAACATTTCAATGATATCATTCTTTGCCATAGAAAGTGCTTTTGCTGCATATCCGGTCGTAATGACATCAATTGATAGATCAATACTAAGTACTATTTCCTTCAAACCCGTACATATAGACGGATTGTCTTCTACAATCATTACTTTTCCCATTTCCTTACCCCTCCCTTACAGAATGAGTTTATATGGCAAATTATAACAAAATTCCTTAATTTTTACAAGCTGCGAATATGAGAGTTAAATCCATATTACTGCTACCAGTAAAAAAACGCCTTGAATTGGCGTTTCATATGATTGCTATATTGAAAGCTCGTTATCCATAATCTCTTCTAATAATCTAGATAAGATAAGGATTTCATTTTCACATTGATCATAGGCTACTTTTGTACTATCCTTTTCCAACTCCAATGCTGTTTGAAGCATGTTTCGTCCTTTTTTTGATATGAAATAGTCAATATGGTCTGTCACGAAGCTTCCACCTTCAATATTGTTACGTAATAGCAACCTGTCCAAATCCTCTATAAGAGTTGCCATACTACTAGAAATACGTTTGAATTTTGCTTCATTTCTTGAATTGTTCTGATAATTCTCCCATCTCATTTGCAGCATTTCACTGCTATTCACTCTAAACTTTTTATATTCGTAATCAAGAAATTGTTGAATATTAACATATTTAATTTTTGTTTTGTTCGTAAGCTCAACTTCTCTTTTTTGAAGTTTCTGGTTTTTCTTTAACTCATGAACTAAATATCTTCTAAACACAAAAATCCACAGTCCCATAAACCCAACTAAAACTGTAACTACCAATGATGGAAGGAAAACATCAAACCCATAAACAAAAAACATCGTCGTTAAAATTAATGCCGCAATAGAAGAAAGTATAATCATACCGACCAATGCTATCTTAATAAAAGCTAGTGCAGCAAGAGCTCTATTGTTGCGATATGCTATTTCTGCTTTTTCACCCTCTAAATGATACAAATCATTTTTTATTATGCTTAATTTCGTTTCATGTTCTTCCATTTGAACGACAGCATTTGAAATCTCATCTTTGTACTTTTGAAGATAATTAGTTGCTGTATTCTGATTTTTTAGCAATTTTTGAAAGGTTTCTTTTTCAAGAACTGTTTCAGAATAAAGTCTCGATAAGCTTTCAAGCTCCTGAATTTCATCTTTAGGTAAGTCCTCAATTTTTTGAACCAATGTAAGCTGATTAATGATATGTTCATATTTTGGCTTCAAATCCTGTTTTTTCTGAATGGAAGCCTGCACTCTAGCTCTAATGGTTTCCCCTACTTCTTCTGAAGTAAACATGTTTTCTAAATCTATACCCTGCAATATTTCTACTTCTACCCTAGTTCTTTTTTTTAGAGCTTTTTTTATTTTATTAAAAAATTTCATAATAGCACCTCATTTACGCTATTTATTCTGTAAATCTTTGCCTTACATCATCCTTCCAAATCTTAACCAATTCATTTATTTTAGCTTCATAATCTACTCTATTTCCTGCTCTTTTAGCAATCAATGCCATTTCATAAAGGATTTCATCCTTCAATTCTTCATTTCTAGCAGCGTTAGATATCGCTCCTATGGCTTTGATTATTTGTTTTTCCTGTCTATATAATTTAGCTAGGTGTAAATATAATTTCGAATTATTCTGGCAACTAATTACTGCATTTTCAAGTAAATCAATAGCTTCGGAACTTTTGTTTAATTTTATATACCACATTGATTTTAACATAACGTAGTCTTCTTGTCTTCTTTGTTGAAGATCAATTGCTTCTTCAATAACCAAGCTTGACGGATTTATTTCTATTGTCATTTCAATTATTTTAACTAAAATATCATCTCGATTGTCTAATTTATATGCATTCGAAAATGCATCTAAAGCCTTATTATACTCGTTCTTAATTTGATAAATCAAACCACACTCATATAATAAGTCTGCTTCAAAATTAGTTTTCAAGAGCTTATTTATTTTCTCAAGTGCAAGGTCTTCCCTATTGGTCATTTTTAATAATCTAATGATATTTAAATGTATCTCTAACTTGTCGCATTCTTCTAATGCTTTATTCAACGCTACTTCCGCTTCTTGAAAAAAGTATAATTGCAAATAGGAAACCCCAATGTTGTGTTCGACAATTGGATCATAAATGTGTGATTGTGCTTGCTTATAAAACTCTAAAGCTTTTACATATTTTTTTTGTCTAAATGCCATATCACCTCGAAGCTTCAGTTTAAGTATAAGTGGCTTTTCTTCCCATTTTTGAATTTCCTTTTTGAGATCGTTTAAATGTGTTACATCCATACAAGCAGACAGTTCCAATAACCTAAGAAGTTTAAAAGAATTTGGTATGTTGTATTCTAAAATCCTAGTAAATTCTATATACAAGTCGTTTTGTAATGACACGTCAGAAATAAAACGTACAAACTCCTTCGTATCAACTATATCCGCAGCTTCCATCCAATGATGATAGCAATAACATATTAAGCCTTCAAGTGAATATACCCTTTGAGACGTTTCTTTAAAAACATATGGTTGTTGAATTTGCCTGATTGATATACTTTTATAAACCTTCAAATGAAATCCCTCTCTTTATATAACATGAAGTTTTTGAAGCTATACTCGTACTAACTCTGCAATGCTATATGCGATATTATCTAAAATATCATAGAAAGAATCATCCATACTATAATATTTTCCTTCAGATTGTATGAGAGGCTGATAAGCTTCAAGGCTATCTTTATCTTTTCTAGCTACTACATAGGTTGTAATAGTAGCTGCGTCTAGTTCACCTAAAATATCAAGGATATCTTTCCCACTAACTGTTGGAATATGAGGTGGGGCATCTGTAATTAATATAAAAATGGTTTTATGGGTTGGATCTAATTTTGCTTCATGAACTAACTTCAATCCAGTTTCTAAGGCATCTAGAGATGACTCTGGTAAATCGCCTCCATAGTTTCTTGGTATTTTTCTAATTCTCTTTTGAAATTTAAGGATATCATTCGTAAATTTGTAAACCTTTGGTTTTTCCTTTTCGAGCAAATCACCAAAGCCGATTAGTCCAAGTTGAAAGTCTACACCCTTGTCCTTAAGAATTTTAGAAAATTCAATCGCTTTTTCTTGAACACCATTAATATAAGAATCCATGCTCCCTGTTGTATCCATAATAAATACAATGTTCATACCTTTCGTTTCCGGGGTAAAGCTTCTCTCTGGCAACTTAGGCAACCGTTTAGTTCTATCGAGTTGAGCGCTTACTACTCTTTTTGTTTTTTGATCCATTACAAAAACTTCAAAAATATTATCTTCGTTTATTGAATATGTTATTTCTAGAGATGATTCATTCTCTATCCCTTCTAAAATAAGACTTCCAATATATTTTCTATCCTCTTCTAACCCTTCTTCCCATTGGTAAACATCAACTCTTACTGCACTTGAGCCTTCAGATGCCTTGAACTTATTGTCTGTAATTTGTGTTGGAATTGAGGTTCCCATTGGTATAATGGGTATTAGCCTTTTCTCCATTGTTGTTTCATTTACAATTGCCTCAGTACCAAATATTTGTCTGGTTATTTGTCCTACTTTAATTTTACTATTAGGTAAGTGGATTAAGTAATTGTATATTGCAGCCCCCATAGCAACACTTTTTGCTGGATCAGTTGCTCGATATGGTTCTTTAATATAACCAGCAACCATTCTTTTTACCATCGGTATAAGAGTTGAACCTCCTACCAAAATAACCTTTGAAATCTCATCAGGTTCTTTTGAAGCTCTAGCCAGTGCCTCTTCAACAATATTTCTACTTTTATCAACAAAGGATCTGATTAATCCTTCAAAGTCTTCCTTAGTCACTTCAAGATTAAGGTTCCTTGGTATTCCTTCATAAATTAACAATGGTGAAATCTTTACCGAGGCAACGTTTGTTATTGATAGTTTTTTCTTCAATTGCTCTGCTTCTTGCCTAAGCTTTTGTAACACTCTGCTATATTCAAGTTCCTCTAGTTCACCCAAATCTATATTTGTCATCATTTCAAATTTAGTTATCATATATTCTGTCAAAGCATGATCAAAATCATCCCCCCCTAAGTGCATATCTCCTACATCGGATAGCTCTTGAAAGGTTTCATTACCATAAATGTCTTGGTTCACTTTTAAGACACAAGCATCAAACGTTCCACCACCAAGATCATAGATTAATAATGTTTGGGCATAGCCTTGCTTATATCCATATTCAATTGCGGCAGCCAACGGCTCTGAAAGCAAATGAACAATTCTAAATCCTGCTAATTCTCCAGCCTTTTTTGTTGCAAAAACTTGTCGATCATTAAAATATGCCGGATGGGTTATGACTACTTCATCAAAGATCTCTCCTCCTTGAAGTTCAGCAGAATCCTTTAATTTCTTTAATAATATACTGCTTATTTCCTCAGGTAAAAATGAATCTCCATTGATGATTAAAGGTTCTATATCACCCATCTTTCTTTTAATTGACAGTATGGTTTCTTCCGGATAAATGACAGCTCCATTTTTTGCTTCACTACCAACCACTACTTCATCAGTATGGAAACAAACAACAGAAGGCAATACTTCATCTAAGCCCTCTATCTTAACAATATCTAATCTATCAGCAATGTTATCAAAAATAACTGCAACTGAATTTGTTGTACCAAGATCAATACCCAAATATGCCATTTTATTCCCAACCTTTCATTTGTTTTGCATTTACATCTTATCTTACATTTGCATTTTATTTTGCATTTAAGATTGTTCTTACAACCCTATTTGGAGAAAAGCTAGCCTTGAAGGCACTAGGTTCAAACATTTCAGGATACCCTAGATCTTCAACCTCTCCTCGTACGATACCACTCTCTTCTTCTACTGAAAGAGTAACCTTCAATTTTGTTTTTCCTGAAGGTCGTTCTGGAAGTCCCTCAACAAATACTTCTCCAATTAGTCTACATTTTTCAATTTTGTCTTCCTTACGCATACGTTCTAATATTCTTATAGTAAGATTCGTCATTTCTTCTTGTGTATTACCTGTTAAAGTAAATACCTGAGTCTTTTTGGCAAGTAAGTACGGCGTTCCCCTACTTATCATAGTATGAAACTCCTTTTTAGTTCCATAATCTATCTCAAATCCAATGTCATGAGGCACTGTAATTTCAAAATGAACCATTTGACCAGTTGCCATCATATCTGGATGCTCTAATAGCCCCATTTTTATTGCTGCATAATAAGTTGCCCCAATTGATATATTAAGTGCCGGCTTGTCTGATGAATAGATTTTCTCATAATCATTAAAAATGGAAATGAGCATATCCTTCACCCAAGGCATTGAGGAAGAACCACCTTCTAATAACACAAAATCAATATCAGCCGGATGAATCGCACCCATATAACCGTCTGATAGAGTTTTCAACACCAATTGTCTAGTCGCTTGAATAAATGGATCGATGATAGTTTCTATTTGTATTCTTGTAATTTCTTTCATAAAAGGAGGAATGCAGAAAGTAAATGGTACGCGAAGCTTTTTAACACCAGATAACCTCTCTTTAATATCTCTAGCACTTTGCATCAATTCAACTTTATTTTCATTTGATAGCTGATCCTTTGTAAGTCCTACCTCATCATAAATCATTGTATACAGCTTATCAAGAATCATTGCATCTATTTGATCTCCACCATGATAAGCATCTCCGCCTTCACTAATTACTTGTAAATGGATGTGATCTGATGTCATTTGAGAAACGTGAAATACAGTAATATCTAGCGTTCCTCCTCCAAAATCAAAAATCATCATTTTTTTACCTTCATTTAATGCATTTTTAAAATGATAGGTTAGTGCAGCAGCTTTTGGTTCTTCTATTAGACATATAAGTGATTCACCAAGTCCCGCCAACTGGCACGCTTTTACAGTTGCCTTTTTAGCTGAATCATCAAAATCATATGGTACCGAAACAACGACTCCCGCAATGATTCGATTAGGATTTAAACTTAAAGTATGTTGTAATAATTCCTGCAAGATAATTCCTGAGATTTCTTCTGGTAAATACCTTTGATCGCCAAGGAGTATTTCTTCGCTTGTTCCCATTTTTCTCTTAACTGATGTGACTGTATCCTGTGGATACATGATCATGGATTTATATGCTTCATCTCCAACAATCCATTCAGGACCTATTTCATTTCGAAATTGAACAACAGATGGCATTGGTATCTTCCCAAAGCCTTGACTGATGTCAATCGGTTCTGGCCTCTTACTATTGCAGTTAAAATAGCTTACTACAGAATGCGTAGTTCCTAAATCTATTCCAAGGATAAACCAGTTCTCGTTAAACTTATTATTTTTTATAATTTCTTGTCTATACTTTTCCCACACTTTAATCCACCACCTTTGGTAGCCATAATTTTCGTTATCACATTGGTAGATATTCTATATCTATTTGAGTCGCATCTTCCACCTTAGTTAACTGAAGGTTGACTCGAATTTTATGTTCAAGCGCTAGTTCATTGCTTAAAACTATTTTTTGTTCAAAAGATATCCTATTATTTTCATCCTTAGACATAATATCTAAGTCCAATTCTTCTTCTCCTTCTAAATCTATAATAAAAAGGTTGTCATGATGTTTAAGTGATACAAATATCTCTTTTTGGTCTTCTATAGACATAATACCATACTGCTTTTGTTCAAAATAAAAATGATATTCCTCATGGTTTAGCAATCTATTTGAAGCAATCATACAGCAACCTTTAGAAACCACATCATACGGATTAAGCTTTAATGTATTCATTTTTTCACCAATCATATCAACTGGCCATTGCATCTTATATCCTTTTCCAATCAATATTACCTGTTCCTGATAATTTACATACTGACAAACAAATTTATCTAGAATTAGCTTAAAGGATTTCAGTAACTCTTCTAATCTATTATAAGTTATCACTTTTTGAAAAGGTGGATATGCAAAGCTGTAATAAATCTTCGCTGATTGTCTTTTTGCATACTTTTGGAAGATCCAATGTTCTTGCTCTCGAAATAACTGGTTGAGATTTGTTTCTTCATCGTCTGAGAGTTGCTCGAGCATAAAGTGCTGTTGATACAATAATTTCAATTCTTCTTGCAGCACTATATCTATCTGCTTCATGGATATTTGGGGTTGCGATGAATCTAATTCAACTCGAATTGAATTACCTCTTTTTTCTACAATGCTTACCGTGAAATTATTATAATTATAATCAAACACAAATGTTCTTCCTTCAAAGGGCAGTTTTTTATATCGAAGCCATTCACAAATCGCTTGTGATGACATTACAACCTGCACTTGAATGCCTTCTAGCTCGTTTAATCCATCTTGTACATAACCATGAATATCTTTGTACATAATATCAGGTACTGAAACTGCAAGGGTAGAAATAGTTGCATGAGGATTAAGTTGCTTAAAGCTGTCTATAATAATTTTCACAAAAATACACAACAAAGTTTCTGGTAAATATTTTTTATCACATATAACTACTTCTTCTCTAGTTATCAATCGTTCAATTAATCGTTCGACTAATATAGTGCCTTCTACATCACGGTTTATATTAGCATGTTCACCTATGAGCCATTCATTTTCTTCATTCATATATTGCATAATGGTAGGAATAGCGACTTGACCATATCCACCGCTTCTATCATAAATCACTGGTTTTAATGCTTTATGATCTAAGTAGCTTATAGTAGCTTCCTGTTGTGCCAGTTCGATACCCACTATATAATTTGTTTCATCTATTTTCGTATTTTTCGTCATATATACCCCTACTTTGCAGCAATTACATTTGCTCTCACAACAGGTATTCCTTTATATTTATAACCTTTCGTATGAACAGCTACAATTTCTCCTTTTTTGAAGCCTTCTACAATTTCTGCCATAATAATTTCTTGCTCTTTTCCATTGAATTTATCATGTACATTTGGATCAATCAGCTCTATTTCTGCTTGTTTAATGATACCTTCAATTAATCGATAACAATCATCTATTCTTTGAACGATCTCTTTAATATTCTCGTTCTGTTGAAGTTTTAATTTTGGCAAGCAAAACTTTACTATTTCTTCTAGTGTAACCATTTCAAAAAGCAAATCTGTTTTCAAATAGGATAAATCAGCCTTAAGACTATGCTCTATTAGTTGTGATACCAACCTACTAAAAGCTTCCTTTGCATTCATAAATGATTCTTTAGATTCTGTCATCATTTTTTCAAAATAATATGTAATTTTACTCTGAAATTCTGTATTAAAATCCAAAAGTTGCTTCTCATAATCAATGTAGTGTTCCTTCTTAGATATTATATAAGCAAGATCTTTTTCTTTCAGAGTTTCATACTTAAGCTTAATTGTTTCCACTATCTCAACAATTTCTTCAGTCTCTTCAAAAGTCTTCAGTGTATCTTTTGATAGCTGCTCTAGGGCTAGTTTTAAAGCTTGTACTACTTGACAGCTTAAATATTGAACCTCAATGGATAGCTCATTGATTTCATTCAAAGTAAACATAATTGTTTTCGTTAATTCATCACTAACTTCAATCTTTAGCTTTTCAAACAGCGCTAGTTTATCTTCTTGATAGGAATTAATTAAGCTAATCAGTTTTTCATTTTTCATTACACGCTCAATCATATGATTATAATCTTTTAATTTATCAAAGGATTGCTGAATGATATTAGTAGAAAATTTCGATCCATTTACTAGGACATATAGTTCTTTTTCTTTTACATCAAGTTTATTATATAGTTCATGAATAACTGTAATAATATTTTTCAGAACATCCTTGTCTGATTCATCACCAATAGAACTGGAAAAGGTGTCAAAATGAATCGATTTAAATGCGTCTAAATTTTTTCTTGCAGATGCTACAAAGCTAATATATTTTCTACCTTCGATTCTTCTATCAAGTACATTAATCATTTTAAGTGCATACCCATGGATTTCTTTTATATTTGAACCTTCATTGTCAAATACATTGCCTAAAAGATCCTCAAGGAGTTTGCTAATTTCAAAGTCTAAAAATCCCGATGGAATATTATTTATATAGTTTTGAATTGCTTTTTGAAAAATATTTTTCATATGCTGAACTGATCCAGATACCAATTCTATTCTTTCTAGTTCTATTTTGTTTTCTGGTTCCTGTGGATAATCGTCAAGGATATTTTTCAAACTCCATATGATACCCTTCAAAATTTCTTTAATGTCCTTTGACTTAAATCTTCCAACATTTTTATCAAAAATATCGATGCATTTGGTGTAAATTTCTTTTATTTCTTCTGAAAAATAATACAATGTTTCCAATTCTTTAAATTGGTTGTGTTGCTCAAGTTCCCGTTTAAAGCTAAATAAAAACATGGAAGACTCATTCTCTAGTTGCTTCATAATGAGCTCTAGGAGCTTTTCTTCAAAGTTTTTTCTGCTAACTAATAACTTAAGCAAGATATTATCAAGCTCTTGTTCTTTGATAAATTCATTCATATACGAACCCCCATAATAAAACTACATAATTTAATACATTTTGTCTACAGAAAGTCTGGTTTCTATACCTTCTTCACTTGTACTTTTGGCTTCGACACACAGCATATTGTCTTGTCCAACACTAAAGTAAATCTTAACCTTTTCTTCACCTTTATCCTTAGGAGGTATTCCTCTCAGTGTAGTACCACCAAGCCTTTTCATACCCTTTTCATATACGAACTTTAGTCCTTGATCCTGTGGATGTGTATCCTCATATACAGCAATAGCCATACTTGTAATCCCATCATAATTCGTTTCAAGTAATTCATCAGCTTCGATAACCAATCCTTCCACGGGAATTTCAATATCTCTTTTTACAATTTCCAAAAATCTTCTACCAGAAATTTCAAGACCTAATGGATGTATGGTTTTCTCTAAAACTCTAGGTCCACTCATAGATGGTAACATAATTCTGTTACAATAATATGCTGCACCTGTAGAAATACTAAGTGCAGGACTCAGCTTCGTCTGATAAGGTTCTTTTCCAAAATACTCGGTAATGCGATTTTTAACTTCAGGTATTCCTGATGTACCTCCTACGAGAAACACTTCGTCAATATCTTCCGGAAAAAGATGAGCCATATCGATACACTTTTTAATACAAACCATTGTTTCTTGAATTAAATCTATAACACTCTTTTCATTCATTTTAATAAAATTTTCTTGTGTGTCATCTAGAATGTGTTCCCGTTTATGGTTTATAAAATTCTCTCTGGATATCTCCATATTAATGTTAACAATGTAAGGTTCTTGAATGAATGGAGCTAATACAATCTTAGTTGAAAATGCCGAAGATAGTCTTTCTTTTGCAGTATTGGCTACTTGATATAATCTAACCAATGCCATTTTTTTGTTTTTCTTCGAAACACCATCGTCTTTATGTAAATCAAATAAATCAATTGTATCTTCCGTTTGCTTCAAAAATTCTTGATATATAATATCCATCATAATTTTGTCAATATCGTTTCCACCTAAATAATTATCACCATAAGTACTTAAAATAGAAATCTCCGGTTCTATTTCATTCGTAGCCTTAATTTGTAATATACAAGCGTCAAAGGTCCCCCCACCAAAATCATATATTAAAACCTTCTTATCTTCTTGAACACTTAATGCATAAGAAATTGCAGCAGCTGCAGGTTCTAATCTTAAAAAGATGTTCTCTTCATCAAACCCAGCCATAACAGCAGCATCTTTTGTTTTTTTCTTTTGCTTATCCGTTGAGTTTGCCGGCACGGTAATAACACATCCAGTGAATTCTCCAGACATTTTAAGCGTATCTCTAATATAGCAGTCTGCTTGCTCCTTTAGATGGGCTAAAATTTCAGCAACAATATTCTCAGGTTTAAATTCATAGGTATTTCCATCTACGAAAACTTTGATTATTTCATCCGTGTCTAAGTATCTTTTAATAGACATAACCGTACTTTCAGGAAAAATAACTGCAGCTTCTTTTGCACCTATACCAAATATTCGACCAAGCTTGTCCTTCTCATCTTCATCGCTTTCAAATTGAATTACAGTTGGGAAAATATTACTTCCATCAATAGGTACTGTGTACACTTGATTGTCGTCATAATGATATATACTAACCACAGAATTGGTTGTTCCAAAATCAATCCCTAAATACATGCCTTTTTCTTTTTCCAAACCTAAAATACCCAAGGTACATCCTCCTTACAAAATATATATTTTTTTGATTTCTTTACTGCTAATATTTATATAATGTTCGACAGTCGTTTGAAGGCTAGCTATATCTTTCATTTCCTTACTCATTTCTATTGTATTTATTAAGTCAAATAAGCTTTCTGATTCCTGTTGTTCAATCATATCCTTTTTCATAAATAAATCACTACTTTTAATATCTCGATTACCTTCTGAGTCGATTTCTTCAATGTAATATTGAATGCCTTCATTATAAAACATAATAACATTAACAACATATAGTCCTAAAGCAACATGCTTCATTTCTACACTTCTAAATTGCTTATCATCATCTAATCTATAATTAAAAATAATCTTTTTTAACGAATTGCTATTGTACTCAAAGTATTGTTGTACTCTATGCCTTTCTCCTAAATAATTCTCAGGAACCAACTGCATATACCATGAAAAGAATATACCAGCATCAATTAGTTCTTTGATTAGTCTTATAATCAATGCTTCATTTTTTCGCGATACTTTTGTATACGTTTTTAACAATGCTAAATACACACCAAAATCAGACTCTTTTTCTGCAATATCTTCTAGTAATGTTATAAGATTAGGGGATACTTTTGTATCTTCAATCAGAATTTGAGCAGTGATATAATGTTTCATCCATTGATGGATTACGTTATTATCCTCTTTCAGCGCATAAGAATAATAAACATCCATTACTTCATCAGAATATTTTCTTGTTAGTATTCCTTTAAAGAGTATTTCTTCTACAACAATCTTTGGAAAAAAACCATTGCTAGTTGATACTTTATAAAAGTCCAATAAATCACTGATGGTTCCTTTTAAACCTTTAGCCAGAACCTCTAAAATAATTGGCTGATCATTATGATTCTTGTACGCCTCTCTTGCCATTTGAATCGCATATATAGGGTGAACTTCCTCAACATTTCTAATGAGTTCCTCCATCAATTCTTCAGGTATATCTAAAAGCTTTCTAGCTTCAAACAAAGAAATGATGCAATCCATCAGCTTATTTTCGACTAAATAGCGTAAATATATTACTTTTTCATATGGATCATCTGGAACCACATTATCTTTTAAGAAAGCCTTCGTGATCTGTTCAATATCTTTGGAATGATAAAAATACAAGCTTTTATACCGTTCCTTTTGTATGAATAAATTCAAATAAAAGAATTGCTTATATTTTTCATCTAACATTTGAACATCAAAAGTCATTTTCAAATACTCAATATTAAGCAATTCATTATTATGATAGGAAGCTTGAATATATTTTTCTTCTAATCCTACTATTCTACATCTTTCCGCTAAGGATTTTTTATAAATGATGAAAGCTTCTTCATCTATACGATTTGTTTTAATATAAAAAGCACAGAGTAATATAAGCATATTTTTATTTTCATCTTTTAAATATAGCTTTCTAGCAATATGTTCATTTATGTTATTATGTTGAACTAATTGGAGTGGACTATTTTCAATTTTTCGTAACCACTTCATTCCAATTGCATTTTTTGCAATAGCCCAATTTAAAACAGCCTTGTAAAATTTATCTTCTTGATAAGGAACTAGAGGGTTTGAATTTAACAATAGCACGACTTCGCTAAATAATATCCTATTCTTTTCACCATAATGATATAGTTCTCGAAATTCTTCATATCCATTTGTATAATGATTTGAATACTTATTTTTAAGAAGAATTTTCAACCAAGAATCGCGATTCATTGGCTTCCATCTGCGTAATAACTCATTTACACTTTCACCCTTTATGAGTTCTAAAAAAAACATAAGTAAATCACTTACATCTAATCGTTCTTTATCGTAATACAACAAATAATGATCGATATTATTGATTTCTTTCATTGCAAGATCTTTCTTATTACATTCAATTGCTAATAAACAGTACATTAACCTAAGCATAATATTTGTTTTATCATAATTGATAAGCGCTTTTAATTTGTCAAGCATATGGTCAACTGTTTTATTCTTATTGCCAAGCAATACCATATCACAATATTGTCTATATATTTGAACTACTACATCCTTATACTCTTTATAGGTTGTTATTTTTAACTTTGTAGGAAGTTTTCCAAGTTCGGTTAGATACGTACTCATGATTCTTTCACTTATTATGGTTCCTTGTTTCATCTGGACCTTAAAACTTAACTCAATTTCCGGATTCGTTTTTAAGGGAACTTTACCTAGTATTTTATCGAGCTTACTTATTTTGAAGCTCATCTCAACTGTCTTAGTATTTGTAACTTTAAATTGCTTTTCATTAAATACGATGTACTCATTGAGTGGCGTTAGAGAAATATCAAGCTGTTCATTCGTCGGATTTATTATTGTTAATATACCTGTGTCCTCACAGTGATAGCTCTTTTGATCTAATTCAAATAGGATCTGTTTCTCTATTGCCTTTGGATAGTGTTTTTTATTTAATGCTATTGTTTTTTGATCCACCATGACAATTTTAACAGGCACCAATATTTCTCCACCATTATATGTAATTATAATCGTATCTTCAAATTCTTTATCTATAATACAACAAGAAGTATTTACACTATATTCTATAATACAATAGTTACCCTTGATCGTACTTTCCTTTAATAGAATAATGTTGTTAACTGACTCTATAATACCAGCAAAAAGTCCCTCTCCATTGTTGAAAATTTCTAATCTACCAGTATAAGTCGTATCCTTAACAACACGCAAAACAAGCTCTGTCTCCGACAAAACTGGCATAGGTATATCTAAGTGATATGTATTTTCCATCCAATGCTCTAAGAATTTTTGCATGATATCACGTCACATTCATTATATTTGCTTTTTATTGCTTTTTCCTCTAAAATGGATATAATATGATTATATCATTTTATTAGATTTAATATCAATCATTATGTCAAAGATTTGAAGAAAAGAAAGGAATTAATATGACACATTTTCATGGAAGTGATCTTGAAAAAATAGAAGCTGCTTACGGAATAAAAAAAGAAACAATCATAAACTTCAGCTCTAACGTTAATCCTCTTGGTCTTTCTGAAAGCATCAAGACATATTTACCTCAAAAAATCGAACTTATTGCATCCTATCCTGATCGCAATTATTTAAGTCTTCGATGTGCCATTGGAAACTACATCCATATGGATAGTGAAAATATAATCGTAGGAAATGGCTCAACAGAGCTTATTTCTTTGTGCATAAAAGCGATTTCTCCAAAAAAATCTCTAATCATTGGTCCTACTTACTCAGAATATGAACGAGAGGTTGGTCTCTGTGGTGGTTCTTCAGCATATTATCCACTTCAAGAAAAAAATGAATTTGAAATAGATATTATGCACCTTAAGAACAGTTTAACCACGGATTTAGATTTGCTTGTCATATGTAACCCAAACAATCCAACTTCAACGGCTATTACTACTTCTGTGATGAAGGAAATTCTAATAGATTGTAAGAAAAAAAACATTTTTGTTCTTATTGATGAGACCTATGTTGAGTTTGTTCACGATGTTAACAATGTATCCGCCGTGCAATTGGTTCATGACCATGATAATGTGATGGTAATAAGAGGTGTTTCTAAGTTTTTTGCTGCTCCAGGTCTAAGACTTGGCTATGCAGTTTGTAGTAGTCGTTCTCATATTTTAAATATAGAACGTCAGAAAAACCCTTGGACTATAAATGCTTTAGCCGCCTTTGCTGGTGAGTTAATGCTAATGGACAAAGAATACATTCTCAAAACGCATCAACATATTGCTGATGAAAGAAAAAAAATTGTCACCACTTTATCTAAATGGGATTTTGTAAAGTTTATTGACCCTGTTGCAAATTTTGTATTAGTTAAAATCCTAAATGAATCCTTTAACGCTAGCAAGCTTTTTAATGCACTTCTTGAACGCAAACTAATGATTAGAGATGCATCAAGCTTCCCGTTTCTTGATGAACAGTATTTTAGATTTTGCTTCTTACATTCTGCTCAAAATGATTTACTCCTAAAAAGCATAGAGGAAATATTAAAGTAATGAATAATTCATATTATATTTAAGAAATGGACACACTAATTAGCGAATATAAAGGACAAATAACCTTTGAATTCGCTAATTAAATTTTCACTGAAAGGATTTAATATGAAAGAAACCCAGGATATCATTAAAAGAGTTCATTATATTACTTTTGAATATGATAGCATTGAAGAAAAAGAGCTTCACATTCATTCAATGGAAAGCAAAGACTATGAATGCTTAGATCGATTTGAGGATGCATTTAAAGCAACCTTTAGAAAATTCTTGCATGACTAAAACTAGGGCTAATGCAACAGTTCTGGATTGGAAAGATCATGCATCTCATCTGACATTTGGCAATGAGTTGAAAAAATTAAGAGTTGGCAAAGGCTCACGAAATTAATGAGTTGATAAAGAGTCGACAAAGAGGCTATACTATGTGTTTTATTCGCTCCAACCCGCATCCGTGCGGGTTAAGTCACGCCGTTCCGCATCCTGCTCCACTATCAAACACATAGTATAGCCTCTTTATCTCTGTAACGTAACCTTTGTAAGAATCAAACCTACATTACGATACATTTAGAACTTGCTTACATTTCTTAGTAGATAAGTAATAAACATCGAATAGTTTAGCTCAAGTTATCGCGATAAATCATCAAATAGTTTGGTTTATTTGTCTGTCAGATAGATATAGTGATATAATATCACTATCAGGTTGTTAACAATCTAGTTAATCTGGATTAACGAAACAGAGATAAATGCATTTTTTCTTCAAGATGAATACAAAAGGCAGTAAGTGTTCATTTTTCGCCTGACCGGCCGAAGGGTAAGGCCAGAAAAATGAACACTTACTGCCAATAATGCATACACCTATCAGACACCTATATCTCAATATAAATGCCCTTTACTTTACTTTGCTTACTACTTATCCAACGACTATACATCCCCTCTTTTAATCGATTGCTTCTTAGTCGTTCTGTTTTTATTAGCGCTTTCCCTCGTAATTGGTGTTTGCCAATCACTTTTAACCATTCTCGCAAGCTTATTATCTGGTTGACTATCCTTTGGCATTTTGCACTTCCTCCTTTATGAATATTGTTCTTCCCCCAAAACTTTAAGTCCAGTACTTCTTATGCATTCTTTAATTTCTAAAACTGATGCAGGATTGTTGTATTCGATTTCAATACAACTTTCTCCTCTATCAACAGCAACCTCTTGAACTCCTTCAATTTTATCTAAAGCATTTTTTATTTGTTGCTTTTCAATGTTATTTCTAACACCATCAATTTTAAATGTAATCTTGTTCATTTAATCACCTCTGGAATTAGTAATTTGCATTGGCTTATCATAATATGCTGGTATAGTTTTCAAATTGAATACTGTCACCCTTTTATATCTTCTTGAATACAATAAGTATGTAAAAATACCTAATTGTGGTATAATATTAACGAATATTTTGAAATGAGGTGTCTATATTGAAATTAAGATTGTTCAGTGTTTTCAAAGAGCTTGCCATACGCATACAAAGTGATGATATTTCAGCATGGGCTGCTAAGTTAACATTTTTTCTTCTACTATCAATCTTTCCATTCTTAATTTTTATTATGGAATTATTAAATCATATAACAATTGATACAGAAAGTGTATATGAGCTTACTCAATTATTCCCACAAGAAATAATCTCAATATTCACATTAATCATCGAGGATATCTCAAATGTTGAAACCTCCTCTTCGGTATTGCCAATTGCAATTGTTGCTGCAATTTGGTCCGCATCTAAAGGTATCATGGCTATTATCGGTGGTTTAAATATGGCTTATAAAGAAAAAGAAACCCGTTCATATATTTACTTACGCGCACTTTCGTTAATATATACTGTTGCATTTGCTTTCATACTATTGATTACTTTAGGCTTTATTGTATTTGGCAACAAGATTATTGGCTTATTGATGATTAACATACCAGTTCTATCAGAGTGGACCTATACCATTGATATTATTAGATTAATATCTTCTGTGATCTTAACCTTTTTATTTTTCATACTTCTATATAACGCAACCCCTAATCGAAAAATAATGATTAGAGATGTGATGCCAGGCGCATTTTTCGCAACTATTAGTTGGATTTTTGTTTCATATTTCTTCTCGATCTATGTAAATACATCTAAAAGCTTTTCTTATATGTACGGCAGCCTTACTAGTATTATCCTATTGCTTGTCTGGTTATATGTATCAAGTACAATAATTATGCTAGGTGGAGAAATAAACGCAATAAATTCGGAACACAAGAAAAAGCGTAGAGCAATTTAATTTACAATATATATCTGTCGCTTTTTCCAATTACTATATAAAACATTCAAAATTAACAAGAAAAAGCGTAGAACAATTTAATTTACAATATATATCTGTCGCTTTTTCCAATTGCTATATAAAATATTCAAAATTAACAGAAAAAGCGTAGCATTCCGTTTTTTATTTGACTGTAATTATTTCTGCTCCCCGATAATAATGCTGAAGTATTTCTTCATTTGAGTACCCTAAATCAACCATTGCCTTTGCTCCGTTTTGACTCATACCAGCACCATGACCATAGCCGCCCCCACTAAAAGTTACTTCGATTAAATTTTTTTTATCATCGTATTTTTTATCCATTACATAAAATGCACTTGGCATTAAATTCATATCCTTTGTTGTATTACCATCATTTTTAGTAATGACTACATTTGCTCCACCTTCAATCAGGTTTGTTGGGGAAATCAACGCTCTAATGTTGTATTCTGTAGATATTTTATAAACACCTTTTGTACCTTGAACAACCAATTCAGTTATAATACCACTTTCACCTCTTGAATAAATCCACAAATCTATTAGTTCACCTATATCATCAACTTCCCTACTTCTAAAAACATCTTCCTTGTCAAGCGTCTTTATTAACTTAGGTTGTATATCATATCTAGGTCCAATTGATTTATTGATAGTTGCTTCAATTTGCTTAGTTGTCATTTTTGTTGTCCATCTGTACCAAGGAAATTCCGAATCATAGGAAGGAAGCTTGTTATTTAAAATAAATTTCTTAAAGTCTTCTTCATTACTTAAGTCATCGGATATCTTGCCTTTATCATTTTGATAACTCGAAACCAGATAGGGCGAGGAAGCAGTTGGGAATTCTTTGGTTAAGTAGTTAGCCCATACATCCCCTCCATCTGCAGTAACACCGCAAGAAGTTGAAAAGAAATTGGTGGATATAACATTCCCTTGATATGCTAACAATTGACCCTTGGTTTCATTTACTGCTTTTATTGAAACATCAGTTTCGGTAGTATTATTGTAAACCTGACTCGAAACACTATCATCAACATGTGCACCATACTTGCAAAATCTATTGCCATATATTTGATTATAAGCATAACTTCTTGCACATATCGCTTGTACCTTCGCAGCTTCAACTCCATAGGAGGTCGGCATTTCACTTGGCACTACACTGTATAAGTATTGTTCAAAGTCTACCTCATTTACAATCAAATAGCCTTCTGCTACTTTTTCTACTTCAATTACCCCACGATATTGAGGATGAAACATATCCCCTCCTCCTCTTTTTATTGAAACTATTTTTATCTTCTTGTCATCTTGAGGAATAAAAGTAACTCTCTCTCCCATCTCAAGTTCCATTTTATTTAAATCCGTTATTACTTCCGCATTCACCTCTTCATCATTACTTCCATGTTTTATCGTATATGATTCAGACGCTGTTATTTGTACGTTTTCGTGGAAAACCTGCTTAAAGCCAGTGTTATTTATTAATACGCGAATATGATCAATCTTAACCTTTTCTCTTATAATTGCAGCAACCACTTGATTCTCATCCAATACGAAAGTGGCTGTATCATACCCAACTATAATTGCCTTGTAACTAGTAAAGATAGGCTCTTGAAAAACATCATAAAACTTAATGTCTTCTGCTAGCTTCATCTTTCCTATTCCTTGAATTTCAACCTCATTATCAGTAATTTTACTAATTACTCCTTTTGTAGTTCTATTCTTTTCAGTAATAGAAATGATCTCATTGTTTATAAGTTGCAAATCAGCAATAAAACCTTTTTTACTTTCTATATTTAATGACTTTTCAATCGGTATTTTTCTTGATACTCCCCCCATAAAAACTTCTGCAACTAACGTATCCTTGCTTAGATCAACAACATAGGCGTTTGTTAGTAATGGCTTTTCATCAACAATTTCTTTTATATATAATACTTCTGTATCTTTTACAGTAACTAAAATTTCCTTATTAATACAGCCGTCCATCGCAATTCCTTCAAAAGAATACTTTCCTTTATCTGTAGCCATCTCCCAGCCTAGTAACTCACTACTTAATGTTGGTGTTGCAAAAACATATAGTTTTATCTCAGTTGGTCTAACAGTGTCCTCTTGTCCTGAAGCGATGGCTTCAAAGAGCTTGAGCCAATTTGCATATGAAATCTCTTTCTGTTCATTTCCAGTAATATCTATTCCTAGACCAATTAAATCAACCTTAAACTTATCTGCAATATACTGAGCTTCCTTATATGTCAATGGATCAAGTGGATTTAAATGATTGCCTTCTGGAACAAACCACTCTTCAATAATTGCAACATTAAAATATTTATCAAACCACTCCTCTTTTTTAGAATCTTCAAATTCAATTTCTCTATCTTTTACAAGAATAGTATCCTTTTCTTCTTTTACCAGTGCAATCATTTTTATCGCCAATCCTTTAGAAATAATCTTTGGGATCTCATATTGTACCTCAATAAATAATTCTTGATTGTTGATATTTGCTTTTTCTTCTAGACCTTCTTTTTGTTTTAGTTTATTTACACCTGTAGTAGGATCTATGGCAATCATAATAATTACAACAATAACAGCTAAAAGCATCATTAAATTTGGCATATGATTCTTTTTCATTTATTTCTCCCTCCTAAGCTTATCCTAAATTCTTTGTGCCATAATTCATTATATGGTATATCTATCAAATTTAATACCATTTTATTTTTACTCAAAATGATGGATTATTCTTCAGTGGCTTCATAATTTCGAAATTACGAATGCAGTATTCTTTTACCGCTTTAACGCGTTACTGGTAATAAATCACGAAAATACCCTGTTTATTCTAGAATTTTTGTGTTTATTTATAATTGGTGGCAACAAAAATAATATAGCAGATGTATGTTTGTGAATTTTTATAATTTCCATCCTTCATTTTCTTGTATTAGCTTAGGCTTTGTGTTATAATACAAGGACGCAAAAAAGATATTTGGAATACTACTAAAGGAGGCAGTGGCTGATGAAGCATTCTTATGGTTTACCCCCTAAACAAGGTCTATATGATCCTCAGCTTGAAAAAGATAGTTGTGGAGTTGGATTTGTTGCTCATATTAAAGGCGAAAAATCTCATAATATTGTTAAACAAGGATTAGAAGTACTCGTAAATTTAACGCATAGAGGTGCAGTGGGCGCTGACGCTAATACTGGTGATGGAGCTGGTATTTTAATTCAAATACCTCATAATTTTTTATTAAAGGAAACTGAAAAAATTGGTTTCTCCCTCCCTAACGAAGGCGAATACGCTGTTGGAATGTTATTTTTACCACAAGAACCAAATGCGAGATATTACTGTGAGGGAATATGTGAGAAAGCATTAATTAAGGAAGAACTCAAATTAATTGGTTGGAGAAATGTGCCTATCAGTGAAGCAGCATGTGGTTTGACTGCAAGTGGAACAAGGCCAATGATACATCAATTATTTATAGAAAAAGGCGAATTCTCAACGGAAGCCTTTGAACGCAAATTATATGTTGTTAGAAAACAAATTGAAAACGCTGTTCGACAAGCAAAACATACTTACACTGAATCATTTTATGTTTGTAGCATGTCCAGCAAGGTAATGATATATAAAGGTCAGCTACTGGCTCATCAAATACCTGATTTCTTTCCAGATTTACAAGACGAATCAATGACAAGTGCGATTGCTTTGGTGCATCAACGATATAGTACAAATACTTTTCCATCTTGGGATCGTGCCCAACCATTTAGATTTTTAGCACATAACGGTGAAATCAATACTTTACGTGGTAATGTTAACTGGATGAATGCACGTGAAGGTATTTTAAAATCAGATGCTCTCGGCAGTGACATTAAGAAACTCTTTCCTATTATCGAACCATCTGGATCAGATTCAGCTAATTTAGATAATGCACTTGAACTATTAGTTGCTAGCGGTAAATCTTTAGCTCATGCTGTATGTATGCTGATCCCTGAAGCTTGGCAAGAATATGCTTCAATGGATGAGGATAAAAAAGGATTCTACGAATACCATGCTGGCTTGATGGAGCCTTGGGATGGTCCTGCAGCAATTGCCTTTACTGATGGCGTTCAAATTGGTGCTACTCTTGATAGAAATGGACTTCGTCCTGCTAGATACTTAATTACAGACGACGATTTGGTAGTTATGGCGTCTGAAACAGGTACACTTACCTTTGATAATAAAACCATCATTAAAAAAGGTCGTCTTCAACCTGGACGCATGTTTTTAATTGATACAAATGAAGGTCGTATTATTTCTGATGAAGAAATCAAACAGACCTTAGCTAGTGAAAAACCTTATAAAGAATGGATTGAAAACAACAAAATAGTACTAGATGAACTTGAAGTACCACATAAAATAACGCCGTTAGGTAGCGATAGATTACTACAGTTGCAAAAAATATATTCTTACTCAGAAGAAGAGTTAAAAAAAGTGTTGGCTCCGATGGCTGCTACAGGAAAAGAAATGATTGGCTCAATGGGAAATGATGCTTCCTTAGCTGTTTTATCAAAGGAACCTCAGCTTCTCTTTAATTACTTTAAACAATTATTTGCACAAGTAACAAATCCGCCTATTGATCCAATTAGAGAAAGACTTGTAATGTCTTTAATCCAGTTTTTAGGCGATCGCGGTAACTTATTATCACCTTTAGCAGAAGATAATAATGTTAATTTCATTGAACTTAAACAACCCATTTTAGACAATGCTTCCTTTGAAAAGATTGTCCATATTAATCATAAGGATTTTAGATCTATCAAAATACCTACGGTCTTCCCCGTTGTTAAAGGCGGCCAAGGTTTAGAAGAAGCACTTGAAGAAATCAACAATAATGTAGTAGATAATATCAAGGAAGGTTACAATTTAATTATTTTATCTGATAGAAATGTAGATAAGTATCATGCTCCAATACCAAGTTTATTAGCTGCAGCATCTGTACATCACCATTTAATTCAACAAAAATTACGTATGAATGTTGATTTAATTATTGAAACAGGTGATGCAAGAGATGTTATGCATATGGCATTATTGATTGGATATGGTGCTGATGCCATTAACCCTTATATAGCATTTGATAGTATTGCACAATTAATGGACAAAGGTTTGTACATTAATATAGATGGACTTACTCATGAAAAAGCTTATATCAACTACCAAAAAGCTTTAGGTGATGGTTTGCTTAAAACCTTCTCTAAAATGGGAATTGGTACCCTTCAAAGTTATCATGGTGCTCAGATTTTTGAAGCAGTTGGTATTAATAGCAAGGTAATCAATAAATACTTTATTGGTACACCTTCAAGAATTGAAGGTATTGGCCTAGATGTAATTGCTAAAGAAGTTTCAACACGACATTCCAAAGCCTTTAATACCTTAAGAAACCCTTACACTGGTCTTGATGAAGGTAGTAGTCATCAATGGAGAAAGAATGGCGAAGAACATTTATTTAATCCAGAGACGATTACAAAACTACAACAATCTTGTAGAACAAATAATTACAGCCAATTCAAAGAATATTCTGCGCTTATTAATGATCAGAGCAAGAGATTAAATACGATCAGAGGCTTATTGAAGTTCAAAGCAGGAAAATCCATTTCAATTGATGAGGTTGAACCTTTAGAAAATATCTTAAAACGTTTTGCAACTGGAGCCATGTCCTTTGGGTCTTTAAGTGCTGAAGTACATCAAACGCTAGCAAAAGCGATGAACGCAATTGGTGCTAAATCAAACTCTGGTGAAGGTGGCGAATCAAAAGAACGTTTATATGATTCTTCTCTTCGTAGCTCAATTAAGCAAGTAGCTTCAGGACGTTTTGGTGTTAACACTGAATATCTTGTAAATTGTACAGAGCTTCAAATAAAAATGGCTCAAGGAGCAAAACCTGGTGAAGGTGGACATCTACCTGGTGATAAGGTATCCGTTGATATTGCAAAAGTACGTAATTCAACACCTGGTATTGATTTAATATCTCCCCCACCACATCATGATATTTATTCAATCGAGGATTTAGCACAATTAATCTTTGACCTTAAGAATGTAAATGAAAAAGCAAGAATTAACGTTAAATTAGTATCCGAAGTTGGTGTTGGTACCGTTGCTGCAGGTGTAGCTAAAGCTCATGCAGACGTTGTATTGATTTCTGGTCATGACGGGGGAACAGGCGCGGCTCCAGTAAGCTCAATCAAATATGTTGGTCTTCCATGGGAATTAGGTCTTGCTGAAACGCAACAAACCTTACTTATGAACGATTTGCGAAGTAGAATTGTTGTTCAAACTGATGGACAATTAAAAACAGGACGTGATGTAGCTATTGCCGCCCTCCTTGGTGCAGAGGAATATGGTTTTGCTACTGCTGCTCTTATTGTTTGTGGTTGTATCATGATGAGAAAATGTCAAAATAACACATGTCCAGTTGGTGTTGCAACACAAGATCCAGAACTTCGCAAGAATTTCAAAGGTGAACCAGAACATCTTATTAATTACTTCACCTTTATTGCATCTGAACTTCGTGAATATATGGCTCAATTAGGCTTTAAAACCGTAGATGAAATGGTTGGACGTGTAGATATGCTTGAGCCAAATGAAGAAATCCTTGATTGGAAATCCAATAATATTGACTTCAATGCAATTCTTTACAGACCAGAATTACCATCTAGAATTCAACCAAGATGCGTAAAGGAACAAGACCATAATATAAGTGATATATTAGATAGACAGCTTATTGTTGATGCAAAAGCCGCATTAGAAAACGGTACTCCTGTCAAGAATGAGTATTCAATTAGAAATATCAATCGTACTGTAGGCACTATGCTTGCGGGTGAAATTGCACGTGTTACAAAAGGTGAATATTTACCTGATGACACTATTCATTATAAATTCAAAGGTTCAGCAGGACAAAGCTTTGGTGCCTTTGCAACAAAAGGAATGACGCTTGAACTTGAAGGCGACTGTAATGATTACTTAGGTAAAGGACTGTCTGGAGGTAGACTTATTGTTTATCCACCAACTGATTCAAAGTTTGTAGCAAAAGATAATATCATTGTAGGTAATACTCTACTCTATGGAGCAATCTGTGGTGAAATTTATATCAATGGTATTGCAGGAGAACGTTTTGCTGTAAGAAACTCTGGTGTTGATGCTGTAGTAGAAGGCGTTGGTGATCATGGATGTGAATATATGACTGGCGGAGTTGCTGTTATCCTTGGTAATACCGGCAGAAACTTCGCAGCAGGTATGAGTGGTGGTATGGCATTTGTCCTAGATGAAATTGGAGACTTTAAGGAAAAACGTTGTAATAAGCAAATTGTTATATTAGAGGCTCTACATAGCGATGAAGATATTCTTAAAGTGAAAACCTTAATTGAAAATCATCTAAAATATACCAATAGTAAAAAGGCGAAAGAAGTACTTGATAACTTCGAAGCTTATATTCCGAAATTTGTTAAAGTAATTTCCCCAGCTTACAAAAAAATCTTAGCAAATAAATCAGCAGCCAACCTTGCTGCAGAAAATTAGGAGGTGTAGAGATGGGAAAGATTACTGGATTTAAAGAGTTTGATAGAAAGATTGGCAGCTATAAACCTGCTGATGAAAGAATAAATAATTATGAAGATATCTATATTCCCTTAACCCCTGAAGAAGTTCAGGTACAAAGCTCTAGGTGTATGGATTGTGGTGTTCCTTTTTGTAATTATAGTTGTCCCCTAGGAAATTTAATTCCTGATTTTAATGACTTAGTTTTTAACGGACATTGGAAAAAAGCATTGCAAATTCTACACGTTACAAATAATTTTCCTGAATTTACAGGCAAGATTTGTCCTGCTCCATGTGAAAGTGGTTGTGTCCTAGGTATCATAAATCCCCCTGTGACAATTGAGCAAATCGAACTCGCAATTGCAGAAATGGGCTGGGAACATGGTTGGATTAAACCTCAACCTCCCGCAATCAAAACTGGTAAAAAAGTTGCTATAGTAGGTTCTGGACCAGCCGGACTTGCAGCTGCGCAACAGCTTGCACGTGTTGGTCACCACGTTACTGTTTTCGAAAGAGCAGATGCTATAGGTGGTTGTATGCGATATGGAATACCTGATTACAAGTTACCAAAGAATTTTATCGATAGACGTATTAAACAAATGAAGGCTGAAGGTGTCATTTTCATAACTTCTACAAATATTGGAATAGATATACCAGTTGCTGATTTACAGAAAGAATTTGATGTAATTTGCTTAACTGGTGGCTCAACAGAACCAAGAGACTTGACAATATCAGGTCGAGGACTTAGAGGAATTCATTTTGCCATGGATTTCTTACCACAATCAAATAAACGTGTTGCATCCATAGAAATACCTTCTAATCAATCTATAGACGCAAATGGCAAAAAGGTGATTGTAATAGGTGGTGGCGATACTGGTTCCGATTGTGTTGGTACTTCACTACGTCAAGGAGCGATAGATGTCACTCAACTTGAGCTGCTCCCTATCCCACCAACAGAAAGAGACGCAACGCAACCATGGCCAGTATTTCCAAGACTTCATAAAGCATCTAGTTCTCATATTGAAGCAGAAGCCGTTCTAGGTAGAGATATTAGAAATTATTCTATTGGAACTAAATCCTTTGAAGGAAAGAACGGAAGAGTTACTAAATTAAACTGCATCAAACTTGAATGGACAACACCTGAAGGCGGAGGATTTCCTCAGATGAAAGAAATCCCTGGTAGTGAGTTTTCTTTAGATGCAGATTTGGTACTATTTGCAATGGGCTTTCTGCATCCTGAGCATGAAGGTATGCTTAATTCTTTAGGCGTTGAATATGATCAACGAGGAAATGTTAAAACTGATAGTCAATTTGCTACAAAGATTGATAATGTTTTTTGTGCAGGTGATATGAGACGTGGACAGTCATTGGTAGTTCATGCTATTGCTGAAGGCAGAAAACTTGCTCAGTCTGTTGATAAAAAGTTAATGGGTGAAACATCTTTAAAAAGTTCACTTTAAATTTGAAATTGCCTAGCTGAAAATCGCTTAATTTACCGCTTAAAACCTCTTTATCGCAAGTTTGGGGATAAATGTGTCCACATATGGTATTAATGAACTAAAAAAGGATGTCTTAAAGTAGATAAAATCTATTTTGAAACATCCTTTTTGATATTCAATTTGGTATTTGATGATCTATTTAACATAACTAATTATATATTGAAGTTTAGAAGTTGATGGAATGTCTAAAAGTTGCCATCTTCCTTCAATGTTTTTTTGAGTACATAGTCTATCAAAATGCGAAAATCCGATTCCCATATCTACATATTTCATTTTTATCATATTTGTTGTTTCACAATAAAAGTGAAGCTTGTCCCCTTCTAGAACCGCTCTCCATGGTTGTCCATTCATTGCAGAAGGTGCCATTCTCATAGCTTCTAAGGGTTCGAAATATTCACCTGCCGTCAGGGCATTTAGAGGAGCATATGGTTTGTTATCATAATAAATTTCTTCAAAGCGCATTCTATTGTGATAATTTGATCCCATAAGATTTTGTACAAAGCTCTTCTTCTCGCTTTTCTTTCCAATAGCTACAACTGCTGGTATAAATAGTTCGTTTGAAAGCTTATATAGTTTAAATAATGTTCTTCTACTAAAAGAACCTCCAAGCCAACAGGTTTGCAAATCTTTCTCTGTTAAATCTAAAACCATTTTTTCAAGAACAAAACCATAATCAATCAAACTTTGATTGTCATTTTCTATTCCAGCAAACATGTAATTTGGTTTGCCCGTAATAACGCCATATGTTCCTATCCTTTTGACTTTGTTTTTTTTCATAAATTTTTGATCAACTAGTTTAACTTCAAAGGTATGACCAAAAATCGCACTATTTTCAAGGTCGATTATATTTTTTACAAGCTCTTGTTCATGTTGATCAAGTTCTTCATCTAGATAATTTCGTGTCGAAATACGTTTAATGATAGTTTCCATATATATCGCTCCTTTCTTATTGCTATCAACATTGTGATAAGAAAATTACTTCTTCATCATAATTATAGATGATAAAAATGGTATTATTAGAGTATATACGTTTTTCTTTTTTGAGTCAATCAAATTTAGAAAAATGTCAAAAAACCGAATTCTCTTACCACAAGAAAATCGGCTACGCTGAGTTAAAATTCTCGTTACCTTCTGCCGCTTTTCCAATTGCTTATGCAGAACTTTCCTTATCAACAAGAAAATCGGCTACGCCGAGTTATAATTCTCGTTACCTTCCTGCCGCTTTTCCAATTATTGAACTTTCCTAGCAAAAAATAATAGAGCTACCACAATTGATAGCTCATTAAATAGTTGTTATCGTTTTCTACTGTTTATTAACTTGTTCCATTGAAAATTTACCTACTAATGGAATTTCAAACCATTCACCTTGGTATGCTTTAATTAATACAATAATCCATAACACAAATGCGCCTAGATTTACGAAAAACAATACAATCCACCCAAGTATTGGAATAAATCCTAAAACAATGTTTAAAACAATTATGACTACTGATAATGCAATTGCTTGGATCGCATGAAATTTGACGAATTTACTATCTTTTTCCAATACCAAAATAACAATTGATGAAATTGGGCTAAATATAATTGCTAGTAATGCAGCTACATTTTCTCCCATTCCTAGTGAAGATTGACCAATTGGATCTAATTTGTTTGCCATAATAAATCTCCTTTTCCTTTTTTAATATATACTCTCAGTTACTGTTCATATTATTTTAACATATTATTCATAAATATTAAAGAGGTAGTTCAATTTTTTATTCAAAGACCATGATAACTTTTTATCAATTTAATTTAAATTTCTTTTGAATTTTCCCTCAAAATTTGGTACAATAGTAATGCATGTAATTTGACAGGTAAAAATCTGTTTTCCAAAGTAATCACTATGTTTTTACAATCAAACATTAATTTACAATGGATACTGGTTTTACTAATACATAATGTATTGCAAACTTTAATTTATGGAAGGAGATCCAAAATGATTTATTCACATGAAGTTCAAAATATGTGTGTTGTCGCTAAAGGCGCAAAACACGGCCCTGCTCCAATTCCAGAAGAGGGAAAATGGGTTAAAGCATACGAGATCAAAGATATTGCTGGTTTAACACATGGTATAGGCTGGTGTGCTCCTCAACAAGGTGCTTGTAAATTAACTTTAAACGTTAAGGACGGCATTATAGAGGAAGCTCTTATTGAAACAATTGGTTGCTCAGGTATGACGCATTCTGCTGCTATGGCATCCGAATTACTACCAGGTAAAACTTTATTAGAAGCATTAAACACAGATTTAGTTTGTGATGCAATTAACACATCTATGAGAGAATTATTTTTACAAATCGTATATGGTAGAACACAAACTGCTTTCTCCGAAGGTGGTCTTCCAATAGGTGCTGGCCTTGAAGATTTAGGAAAAGGTTTAAGAAGTCAAGTTGGAACAATGTATGGTACAAAAGCAAAAGGAACTCGTTACTTAGAAATGGCTGAAGGTTATGTTCTTAGCATGGGATTAGACGAAAATGACGAAGTTATTGGATATAAATTCGTTCACCTTGGCAAAATGATGGATATGGTTAAGGCAGGAAAAACTGCTGATGAAGCATTACTAAAAGCAACTAGCCAATACGGTAGATATGATGATGCTGCTAAATACATAGATCCACGACATGAATAACAATTAAAAAATAAGGAGGACGAAAAAATGGCATTATTTGAAAGTTATGAAAGAAGAATAGATAAAATCATTCCTGTTTTAGAAAGCTATGGCATTAAAAGTCTTGAAGATGCTGAAGCTATCTGTAAAGACAAAGGTATAGATGTACATGCACTTGTAAAATCTATCCAACCAATTTGTTTTGAAAACGCTCTTTGGGCGTACACAGTTGGTGCAGCTATTGCAATTAAGAAAGGCTGTACAAAAGCAGCTGACGCTGCAGTAGCACTTGGAGAAGGTCTTCAAGCTTTCTGTATTCCTGGTTCTGTTGCAGATCAAAGATTAGTAGGTATCGGTCATGGTAATCTTGCTGCTATGCTACTTAGAGAAGAAACAAATTGTTTTGCATTTTTAGCAGGTCATGAATCTTTTGCAGCTGCTGAAGGCGCAATTGGAATTGCTAGATCAGCTAATAGAGTAAGAAAAGCACCCCTTCGCGTTATCTTAAACGGTCTTGGCAAGGATGCTGCTTACATCATCTCTAGAATCAACGGTTTTACATTCGTTGAAACTGAGTTTGATTACTTTACAAGCGAATTGAAAATTGTTAAAGAAATTCCTTTCTCAAAAGGTGAAAAAGCTGCTGTTAGATGTTATGGTTCAGACGATGTTCGTGAGGGTGTAGCGATCATGCATAATGAAAAGGTAGATGTTTCTATTACAGGAAACTCCACTAACCCTACTCGTTTCCAACATCCAGTTGCTGGTACATACAAAAAAGAATGTCTAGAACAAGGTAAGAAATTCTTCTCAGTTGCATCAGGTGGTGGTACTGGAAGAACACTTCACCCAGATAATATGGGTGCTGGCCCTGCTTCTTATGGTATGACAGATACAATGGGAAGAATGCATTCAGATGCTCAATTTGCTGGTTCTTCATCAGTACCTGCTCATGTGGAAATGATGGGATTAATCGGTATGGGTAACAACCCTATGGTTGGTGCTTCAGTAGCTGTAGCTGTTGCAATTGAAGAAGCCTTCAATAAATAAATTTTACATTCAAGAAAATCGGCTGCGACGAGTTAAAATTCTCGTTACCTTCCTGCCGCTTTTCCAATTGCTTATGAAAACTTTCCTAGTAAACATAAAAGGCGTTCAATTAAATTGAACGCCTTTTTTATTGTCTATCATCTTTCAAAATCATTGGAATAGCAGTTAAACAAACTTTTTCAACAATACTCCAACCAAAACTGTAATTAGAAGTGCACCATTAATCAATATAAAATTCATTATAGCCAGTGAGAAGGTATCTTTCTTCGTCTGCTGTTTTCGAAATATTCCGATGTTCTTTTGAACTATAATTGATGTTAATAATACAAATAACGTTACCAATGGTGTTATCTTAAGAATAACCATTAAAATAATTGCAACATAACTTAAATAGTATAATGATGCAAATAACTTGATAGCCATCTCTTTACCAATGTAAATCGGCAAGGTATATCTTCTGTTAAGCAAATCTTCCTCTATATCACAAATGTTATTTGCTAACATAATATTTGCAATCGTTAAAGTGGCCGGAATTGAATATAAAAACACTGATAAAATTTCCGCCATATTTAGCTCAAGCTGAAATATAGCATCTGATAACTGAAAAAAAACCCAACTATGTTCAAAGGTATGTATGTAAATACCAACAAATATAATTCCAAAGCCTTGGAAAAGCCCAGAAACCAATTCTCCAAAAGGCGTTCTAGATATGGAAACAAGACCAAAGGTATACAATACCCCTATTCCAAAAGCAATCATACCAATGAACAAAACAATGATATCAGTCTTTAGAAACAATAATATACCAAAGGTTCCACTGATAGCACTTAGTAGGAACAATGTTGCTATAACAGAACTTTCCTTTAAACCATATTTTACAATAGCATTATGCTCTTCATAGCCAAAACCTGATTTGGTTTTTGCCTTTTTAAAATCGAGATAATTATTTAAACCAGTTGTAACCATATCCATTGCAATTAGAGAAACAAACATAAGCAAGAAATTGATTGGCTTAAAATCATCTCCCCTATACAGAACAAATACTGTTGCTACCAATAAAGTTGTAAAGCAAGTAACTTTGGTTGGTAGTTCAATTAGCTTTAAAAAACTTCTAACATTCATTTAAACTCTCTCCATTTAACCCTAGTATTTTCTCTTTAAAAGCTTATCTGTTATATCTTTAAGTACTGTCTTACTCTCGCCTTCTGGTAAGTGCGTAATGATATCGAAGGCCTTATTAACATATGTTTGGGCCAAATCCATGGAATAGGAAATGCCTCCATTGGCATTCACCATGTTTACAATCAGCGCATATTCTTCCTTCGTAAGATCTTCCTTATCCAGCAAATTCTTTAGCTCTGAATTTTTATCATTGTTTAATGCGTATATTAAAGGTAATGTATAATAACCTTGTTGAATGTCTTTATTGTTCTCTTTTCCCAAGGATAATTGATCTGATGAATAATCTAATATATCATCCATTATTTGAAATGCCATCCCTATATATTTCCCCAATCTACCCAAATCCTGACAAAGCTTCAATTCACAATTACCAACCTTTGCACCCATGTAAAAGCTTAAAGCAAATAATGCTGCAGTCTTTCCAGAAATTACTTTAAGATAATTCCTAACACTAAGGTTATTGTTTCTTTTATTGAAATTTTGTTGCACCTCAGCTAGACAAATAGCATTGATTACCCTTGCAATATGTTGAAGGTCTTCTTGTTCATAATCGCTTGAAAGCATTAAGAAGCATTGGCATAAGTAATAGTCCCCAATAAAAACAGCTGCATTTTTACCCTTTTCTGCTTGAATAGAAGGTTGTCCTCTTCTCATATCTGCATCATCAATAATATCATCATGAATTAATGTTGCCATATGAAGTATTTCTATAATCATGGCAAACTTTTTTAGTCTACTGGCATCATAATGTCCAAACTTGCCTGCTAGCAAAACAAAGGCAGGTCTTAACATTTTACCTGAAGAATAAATCATAGGTTCCATGACTTCTCCTAAATACTTACTCTTTGTACTTTTAATAATCATATTTCTTACTTCATTAAGTTCTTCGTTTATATTCTCGTATTCTTGCCAAAAAGACATAAATTAATCACCCTTATCTAATTTTTAGATTTACTTACGACTCCTAATGCATATCGATATTATCGACAATAAAATTTAGTTCTTGCTGTTAAACAACAAGAACTAAACAATTATAACTGATTATTAATCAATATATAAGTACCACTTTTTAACAATGCCCAGCTTTTTCCATTTTCCTTTTAACCACGGCAGTACATAATAATCTAAACCGAGTGTGCTACCTGACCCACCTATAAGCGCTATTGCCGAAATACCAAACCATAGCAACTCTTCTGGAGCCATTCCTGAGGACCAAATCATTAAACACATAAATATTGATAGTACAGACCCAAAGGCAGTAAATAATCCACCGATCAACATAAGACCAACTACTATTTCTGCAATAACCATACCAGTTTGGAAAATAGTTGCTAAGGTAGTAAATCCTCCATCTGGAGTATAAAAGAACATTTCCATCGATTTTGCTACAATACTTTCAATAAATTCAGGAACAGGTAAAGCGATTACCTCTGCAACAGCTTCTTCTGCTGCACCTTCCCAAGCTGCTGACGCAGCAGTAGCGCCATCAACCACTGGTTGTGGAATTAAAAATATATCATTTGGATTCTTTAGAACTCTTGGTATTTTATTCAAACCTTCAATCAACCACATTACCCCTAAGAATAATCTGAGTGGAAACAACCAAAAGTTTGGTGATGCTTTTGCCAGATGACCTCCAACAAAACTTCTTCTACCTTTAATATGAAAGAATTCATGCATAGCATATGTCCAAACTCTATTAAAGCCTGAAATTGTGAATAGGTATAACATATTAATCATATGCTTAACAAACATTGCAATCCAGCCTGATAGTGCCATTGGATTTTTTGCTCCTAAATTAGCAACCCCATATCTTGATCCAACCGATACCATAAACCCTCTAATGTTTGACTTAAATGCCTCTTTTTCTTTACCATAAATGTCTGCATGAATATTATGAACAGCTGTTTCAGCCGTTTGATGTGCCGCTTCAACTATTTGAGGAACACTTTTTCCATCTTCTTCAAAATATGAATTATCTCCTATAAAATAGACACTCTCGTGATCAACAGATTGCATATATTCATTGACCTTAGCTCTTCCTCTAGGACCAACGGATACCCCTAATTTTCCTACAAACTCACTACTTTGAACTCCCGCTGCCCAAATAACAGTATGGCTTGATATTTCTTCACCGGTACCGATCTTTAAACCGTTAGTAGAAACAGCAGACAATGGGCTGTTGAGAAATACTTCAATCTTTAATCTTTTTAATTTCCTTAAAGCTTTATTTGCAAGACCTTCTGGAAATGTTGGTAAAATTCTACCTAGTGCATCCATTATTACCAAGCGAACCTCATTAAGGTCAATATTATATTCCTTACATAATTGACGCTTCCATTCTCCAAGCTCACCAATCATTTCTACACCTGTAAAGCCAGCTCCAACAACAACAAAAGTTAATAACTCTTTTCTTTTATCTATGTTTTTTTCTTTCGAAGCTAATCTAAACATATCTCGTATGTGTTCTCGAATTTTTACTGCATCCTCAAAAGACCAAAGTGAAAAAGCGTTTTCTTTTACTCCTTCAATCCCAAAACAGCATGGCTCAGCACCAGCTCCAATGATTAAATAATCATATGAATATGATTCATCCTTTGAAGAAATAACCTTACTATTGAAATCAACCTTTACAATCTCGTCAAGAACTACATCTACTTTTCTTCCAGCAAATATTTGTTTTAAGTCAACTTTAACTGAATCTTCTTCTGTTCGGCTTCCTGCAACTTCGTGTAATTCAGTCATTAAAGTGTGATACGGCTTCTTATCTATTAAAGTAATAGATACACTGTCTTCTTTCTTGAATTTTTTGTGTAATAGCTTGCCAGCAAAAGTGCCTGCATAACCACCACCTAAAATGACAATTCTTTTTTCATCCATGGCTTGCCTCCTATAATGCATTAATATAAAAAATGTCAGAACAATTTAGCCGATTCTATTAACCCAGCTCTTTCATTTTATCATTTAATAGGACAAATTTCAAGGTTTATTGATAATCATTTTCATATTCATAGATAATACTTAAAATCCTCTCATTCTCCTCTATGTGTTAATCACCTTTACTAATTTTACCCAATAGTACATTCAATAAAACTACCTATTATTACTAGATACAGAAAAACGGCATGTATGGTAAAATTCTAGCTGCTAACATGCCGCTTTTCCAATATTTATGCAGAACATATCATTGTTACAGAAAATCGGCTAGTTATAGTAAAACTCTAGTTCCAAAGATATAAAATGTATAGCATTTCATCTTTATTTTAGTCGAAATATAGTATATAATAAAGCAAATACTAAGGTAAAGGTGACAAACTTGGAAACGTGCCGTATGGAAGAGAAAATTTGCCGAAAACGTAGCTTAAAAAGAAGAATCAGAAAAATGATGAACTTCACTAATTTTTTAAGCGTTCTTCTTACCTGCTTACTTATGATAGTTACAATTGGGTTTGTTGTTCAATTTTTGGGTGGTAGCTTTCTTAATTACTCTGCAATTCAGCTTTCTCAAGTAATCAAAAAAGAAATGGCTGAAGATACTACTGAGGAGCTCATACAATATTTAAATGAAATCAATCCAAGAGATAACACATTTTTTTATATGGATAACGGAAAACCCATAGAGGTTGGCAAGGATGAGCTATTACCTTCCAACTTCCTTGGTATAGACATGAAAAGTGTTAATGGCGTCGAGTTTAAGGTTTGGAAAGACAATCGTGTTATTTTCGACTCTATAACGAAAAAAGAATATGAAAACCTTGAAAAGCTACAAAGCACTCATTTTTTAATTCACATTTTATCGCAGGAGGTTGTTAGAGATATCACTGATGACAACGGCCAAGTAATTGGTAAGGTTGGTGTAAGACCAAATCCACTCATCATTGTTTTTCTATATTTTGCTATTTTTGTGCTTGGGTTATTCTTATTGATTATTAACTCAATTATTCTTAAAATAATAACAACTATTTTGTCGAACATTGTTACCAAGCCTTTGGTAAAATTAAATATAGAAATGCTCAAGCTAGCAGATGGCAATATAGAGGATGCCTTGGATCACGAATTAGAAATGAAGAAGCCCGTATTAGAAGTAAAAAATCTAATAGACTCCACTAATAAAATTATGTCAAGAATTCATGAATACACTGACTTATTGGCTTCACAAAACGAAGAATTAGAAGCGCAAACAGATGAATTGGCGGCTCAAAAGGATGAGCTTGAAGCGCAGAATACTACCTTAGCTGAACGTGGAGATAGCTTAAAGTCAATGAACGCAGCCTACATTAATCGTACAATGAAACTGCAAAATCTACTCAATAATGTTGGCCAGGGCTTCTTAACCTTTGGCAAAGATCAAAGAATCAATCCAGAGTATAGCTACGAATGTGAAAGGATGCTCTCTTCTGATGTTATAAAACACATTGGGGGAAAGAAAATTACAGAAACTCTATTCGTCAACCAGCAAGACGACTTTATTGAAGAACTGTTCCAAAAAATATTTTTAGCTGATGCAAATCAAAAGCAATTGTTTTTATCCTTACTACCTGAGGAACTTACCTTAAATGATCGTATTTTAGATATAGAATATAAACTCGTTATTGACGAACTGCAAAATGAATTGGTTCTCATCATTCTGACAGATATTACGCATACAAGAATTCTAGAAATGAAAATGGATGAAGAAAGAAACAATCTACAAATGATTGTAAAAGTTCTCCTAAACAGAGAGGAATTTATTGAACTGATCACTGAATATCAAGATTTTTCAAAAAAAGATATTCCATTTGCTTTAACAAATTATTACGAGGAAACTCTTAGAGAAATACATACTTATAAAGGGATTTTCAGCCAATACTATATGGAAAACACTACCTCGTATTTAAATGACCTTGAAAACATATTGTATGATGAAAAAGCAGTCCAAGCTCTGACAAGCTTATCTTACAATGACTTAACGAGTAACCTTGATAAAGATATTACAACAATTGAAAACTATATTGGTAATGAATTTTTATATCGTGACGGTGTTTATTCAATTAATGAAGAAAAAGTGGAAGAAATTGAAAGTAAAATCAGATCCTTACTTCCACCTTCAGAATACAAAAAAATCCAACCTATTGTAAAAAGCATACGCTATAAGTCAATTAAAGAAATATTGAAAACTTATCCTGACTATACCATTAAATTAAGTGAGCGTTTAAACAAATCAATTCAAGCCTTTGCTATTGAGGGTGATGACATCTATGTTGATCCACGTGCATACCAAGATTTTACCAAAACTCTAGTTCACTTGTTTAGAAATTGTGTTGATCATGGCATAGAAACAGAAGATGAGCGAATGGAATCAGCAAAGCCATTGGTTGCCTCGATTAAATGTCATGTTACAGAACTAGATGAAGGCTTTGAAATAATCATACGTGATGATGGTCAAGGTATAAATCCCTTAAATCTAATAGAAAACGCATTAAATAAAGGGTTAACCACCCAAAAAGATATCGATAAAATGTCTGAGTCTGATATTTTAAACTTGATATTCGTTGATGGATTAACTACGAAAGAAGCAGTGACAGCCATTTCAGGCCGTGGTGTGGGACTTGCTGCAGCAAAAAATGCAGTCGAGCGTTTAAATGGTTCTATTAGTATACAATCGACTTTAGGTCTAGGTACAGAATTCAAAATATGGTTACCCAATATCACTTCACAAGACTTAAATAAGTCAACTCCTAAAAATCTGTTGACTCATATTCATAATGTAACAAAATGCTTCCTAAAGGATTTTCAAATTGATTTAGGTAATCATCATCTAGTAATTACAGACCAAATTAATTTAAAGAAAATCAGCTCTTTAATTACGATTAAAGGTGCTATGGATGCAATTTTAATTATCAGCATTGATGAAATATTAGGCAAAATGCTCGTGGATGCATTTATGATTGAGCAAATAAATTGTGATGATTTGCCCTGCTATATCGAAGATGTCCTTGGCGAAATATCTAATACGATATTAGGTAATGTTGTTGGTAATATTGAACAAGAAGGCATTTTTCTAACAATTGGCGTCCCTGCATTGATTACAAATAAAGAAGCATATGTAAAATATTCCGAATCACAAATATATAGTATGGAATATGATGACTCCCTTTCAATCAGTTTACTCATGTTAGATTCTTTTCATTTTGAGTGCCAAGATATCAACGAACAATAGTCTTGATTACAAACTACAAAAATACTTAAATTTTCATACATAGGAGGTATAAAATGGCTCGAATTCTAATTGTTGACGATTCCATAGTAATGAGAAAAAATTTAGCTGCTATTTTAACACAAGGAGGACATACTATCATTGGTGAAGCAAGCAATGGTAGGCAGGCCATATCTCAATATACAGAATTAAAACCTGATATTGTAACTATGGACATATCAATGCCAATTATGAGTGGTGTTGAAGCTGTCAAGCAAATTGTGAAATTCTGTAATGATGCTAAAATAATTATGATCAGTGCTGTTAATCAAAAAAAAATGGTTTTTAGTGCTATTAACAATGGGGCTAGTCATTATATAGTGAAACCAATTGATCCAAAAAAACTTTTAAGTATTGTTGATGAGTTACTCTCCTCGCCTGATGATGAAGTGATCCCAAGAAATTTAGAAGCACAAAACACACAACAAGGCTTTGATATTGAAAATATAGAAGGAGTTTTTATCATTACCTTTAATCAGTTCTTAGGACTAAAGGATCATAATCTATTAGGTATGGCAATAAGAGGTTTAATGTTTATTAACCCTTTAAAGGTTCAATTCAATTTCAATGAAATTGATCAGCTCTCTGATGAAATTTTAGAACCTATTTTAAGGCTTAGTGTTGAAATAAAAGACGCCAATGGTACTGTCAGTTACAGTGCCAAATCAACTGAAATGCAGCAAAAGCTGATTAAGTGGGAGAAATAATGAGTGCACTAATCTTCTTATTAAGTGAAAATCGCGAATTACAGGAAGTGATACAATCGCTACTTAGCAAGGAACACTTATCTGTTTTATTTGTTAATAGGCATAATTTGATGTCAAAAATATATCACTCTAAACCAAATACGATCATAATTGATATTAATAGCTTTACTGAAAATGCACTACTTACCATTCAATCAACCTTAGCTGTAGAATATATACCAACCATTTGTATTTTAAGTACTATAGAGGCAACAGAAAAAGCCCACTACATAAAAGACAGCATATACTTACCGTTAGAACATATTACGACAGCTTTACCCCTGTTGGTAATTCAAGCAATCCATTTTATGAGACCCTATACAAAACTCAATCAAACACATGATACTGTTGATTTAATGAATGAAGAATTAAAATCAACTTTTGATTATTACATTAAATCTCAGCCAGAGTATGAAAATGAAATTATAGCACTCTATTTTAAATCGATTTATTTAGATAATATATTTTTAGACAACCATCCTACTGGTATTTGGTTAATAGATAAAGGATTGGTTTCGAATCAAGCAACCTTATTTTTATCAGAAAATGGAGATATGAATCACAAAACATCTTTTTCATTCCTCGGAAAAACCGAGCTATTGTTTGATGACTTCATTAAGACTGGCTTCATAAAAAGCCTAAATGAAGTAGAATATTCAGATGCAGATGATTTACATGATTTGCTTCCTGCTGAATTACTAAATGTAATAACTCCAACCAATAACATTGTTGGTTATGGAATCAATAACTTAATTATAATAGCTTTTGATTATGTTGGTACCGTATCTCAATTTGAAACACATATTATTAAAGCCTTGGCAATAAAAATAGACTTAATGAAAAACATGAAACTGTCGATGAAAGAAGTAGAAGATGCATTTATATATACTATGAATGCAATAGCTAGGGCTGCAGAAGGTAGAGATGACCTTACTGGTCACCACATTAAAAGAGTTAGTTTATTTTCCAAAATATTATGTGAAAACCTTCAATTAGGAAATGAATATACAAATCAACTGATGACTGCTGCTCAGATGCATGATGTGGGAAAAATATATATTGATGATTCCATTCTTTTAAAGCCCGGCAAGCTCACTTTAGAAGAATTTGATAAGATGAAACAGCATACTGTTTTCGGTCAATTAATTATAGGTGATTCTAGCCATTTAACCTTAGCTTGTCAGATAGCAAGATCACATCATGAAAAATTTGATGGTTCAGGATATCCAGATGGCAAAGTTGGAGAAGAAATTCCTTTGGCAGCTAGGATTGTAACCTTAGCTGATATATATGATGCTTTACGAAGTGCAAGATCTTATAAACCTTTATTTACTCATCAGCAAGCATATGATATTATTGTATATGGTGATGGTAGAGTTGAGCCAAAACACTTTGATCCTATTGTGCTAAGAGCCTTTATCGAAACTCATGAAACCTTTGATGCTGTATATAATAAATATACAGATAAATAACAAAAGGAATACCTAGGTAGAACAGAACCAAATGCTGAACGAATAGCTAGATAACAATATTCAAAATACTTTTTTATAAAATATGCTTAGATAAAGAGGTTGAATTATGACAGAAGCAAAAGTCAGTGTATCAGAAGTCCAAGAAGGCATGAAAACATCAAAAGATGTGATTAGCCAAGAAGGTATTTTTCTAATGCCTAAGGATACGGTAATAAGCAAAAACCATATTTTAAAATTACAGCTTTATCAGATGTCTCATATTACAATTTATGAGACTCCGTTAGAGCCTATATTTGTTACGCTTAAAGAATCAAAAACAGAAGATGTCATAGTTTCTCAAACTAAAGAATTTAAAGATTTTTCAACTAAATATTTATCTGGCGTAAATGCTATAGAAAGAGAATTCTCTAATATGGTCCAGAAAGGTAGCGTTGATAGTAAAAGCTTGTCATCTATCGTTGACACATTCATTCATGAGACTTCCAACAATCAACTCTTTTCATATCTATGCCGAATTCAATCTAAGGATGATGCCACCTTTTCACATAGTATGAATGTGTCAATCCTTGCAACTATTTTGGGTAAATGGCTACATTTGGATGACCATAGCATTATGAACTTGTCAATTGCTGGCCTACTACATGATATTGGCAAAACACAAATTGATCCAAAAATTTTAAATAAAAAAGGAAAACTCACTCCAGATGAGTTTGAATACATAAAAACACATACAACACTTGGTTATAAAATCATTGCAGATGCTCCTCTTGACGATGGCATTAAACAAGCAGTTTTAATGCATCATGAAAAGATGAATGGTTCTGGCTATCCATTACATTTAAGCTGGGAAAAGATTCACATGTATGCTAAGATCATTGCAATTGTAGATATCTATGATGCTATAACCTCTGACCGACCATACCATAATAGATTTCATCCTTTTACAGCGATCAGAGTACTTGAGGAAGAATGCTATGGCGTTTTAGAAACAGATTATTTATATGTTTTTCTTGAAAATATTGCACATAATTTTTTGGGAAATGATGTTCTATTATCAACAGGTGAAGAAGCTAAAATTATTTTTATTAATCCTCAATCCCCTTCACACCCTATGGTTCAAACAAAGTCTTCTAAATTTATAGATTTACTCTCCTATGATTTTATTACGATTGATAAATTTATTTAAAAGACCAACGGAAACATTCTATTGTTTCCGTTGGTCTCCCATTTCTTAAGCCTTTTCAGGCTCTCCATATTCTACTCCCCATGTTTCAACTGTCATTTTTACAATCATTTCCGGTTCTAATGGTCTATCTGAATGATCTCTTTTTACATTCACTATACGTTTTGCTTCATCCATACCTTCAATTACCTTACCAAATGAGGCATATTGTCCATCTAAATGTGGTGAATTTTCTACCATAACGAAGAACTGTGAACCTGCAGAATTAGGATTACCTGAACGTGCCATAGATAAAACACCTTCTGAATGCTTAAGTTGATTTGCAAATCCATTCTTAGTGAACTCACCCTTGATTGAATATCCTGGGTTACCCATACCTGAACCCTCAGGACATCCTCCTTGAATCATAAAACCAGGTATTACTCTATGAAATATTAGACCATCATAATAACCCTTATTTATTAATGATATAAAGTTATTTACTGTATTAGGTGCTATCTGTGGATATAACTCTGCTTTCATTTTATTACCACTTGCCATTTCAAATGTAACTATAGGATATTGATTCTCCATTTTCTATTTACCTTCTTTCATTTATTTTCATTCCAATTATTATAACAAACCTAAAAGGAAATAGAAAGCAAAAAATATTTCTAGATATTGTCTATATGCCTGTAATACCTGCTGCTATTTTTATAGCATTTTGATGATATGAATCCATCTGACCATCATTATGTCTTGTACTATTTAAAAAGTGTATATCAAAATGTCCATCAAATTGATTGTTACCAATATATTGAACACCATGAGGCATAAAAGACATAGATGCAGCTATTTTTCTTCCATCTACTTCAATTATGATAGGCCTGACCTTCCAAGAAAACTCTCCCCATATACTTTTGGCTATTTCTGTATCTATATATGTTAATGGTTCAGTGTCTGAATGATTCGCTCCGATTGTTCTTTTAACGGTAAAAGTTTTTCCAGTTTCAAAATCTGTTACCTTAACCACTTTATTAATTGGAACAACATATTGTGCTTCAGTCCACCAATCCAAGTGCTCACCATACCTAGCACCTATTGTTTCTTTTACAGGTATATTGTGAACTGGAATCCTAATGATTTGCCCAACAGTTAGCATGCTACTTTCATTTAGCCCATTCACTAGCATGAGTTCACTTTGTGGAATGCCCCATTCTATAGAAATTTTCCAAAGATTATCTCCTGATTTGATTTGATAATCCTTGTAGGATATGGTTGGTTGTAAAGATGGAACTTCAGTTTTTAATACCTGTCCTACAAAAATTGTATCCGTCTGAAGATTGTTGATCTTTTTTAATTGATCAATTGACATATTAATCTTTGTAGAAATTTTCCATAAAGTGTCTCCTGCCACAACCTTATAAGTTCCTGTTTCTGATAAAGGTGGTGCAGTTGTTGTTGCTTGTCCAACAATGATTAGGGTTTGTCCGATAAAAATCGTATCACTCGTCAGATTATTGATGCTTTTAATTTTCGCAACATCCGTACCATACAACAGTGCAATTTTAGATAACGTGTCACCGGCTTGTACAGTATAAGGAAAAGACTGGCTCGAAGTATTGGGTATCTTTAATATTTCATTAAGAAATATCGTATCACTTAAGAGTGAATTAAGTGTTTTGATATCACCTACTGAAACTCCAAACTTTTGAGAGATTTTCCACAAGGTATCACCTGACATGACCTTATATTCAATTGTTTCAGCAGGTTGAGACATTGATGTTTCAGTAGCGGCGAAAACTGCTGATCCACTTGCTATAGGAATCGTTGCAACAAGTATAGAGCCAACCATAATTTTACATAATGGTATTTTAATCTTTGGAAATTTATCTTCAATATGTGATTTGATATCGTCATAGAATCGTTTCTTTCTTAGCTCATCTGGTTCACCATATTCATTTGAGAATTCCGTATCAATTTGATCTAGCTGGACAACAAGTACATAATTTCCTCCTTCTTTTATTAAATGATAGCTTTTTATTCCATTCATGGTTGCCTCCTATCTAATTCAATCAATGTAAGAAAATCGGCTTAGCAGCGTTAAATATTTTTGTTATTTATACGCTAAGTTAAAACACTCGTTTCCTATCTGCCGCTTTTCCAATTGCATATGCAGAACTTTCCTAATAAACTTCAAAACCTCCCTGCGGGTGACTTCTTCCATTTGGTTAAAATGGTATGTTTTAGTATGTGTTTTAGATAGCAAGCTTATACAAAACATATTGTCAAGTAAAATACCAAGTGATATACTTTAATTAAACATTTTAGAAAGGATGCTAAAGAATGAATCAGAAAAAAGACTTTAGTTTTATTAAATATCTACTTTTTGCTACAGTAGTGATTTGTATAGCTAAATTTATATTTGCTGGAAAAATTGGGGAAGTTACCGTTGCCTTTAAGCCATTTATCTATGCTAGTATTTTCATATATTTGTTCGGTCCAATTGTAGATTATTTAAACAAGAAAACTAAATTAGACAGAATATGGTGCATACTCATTTCATACATAACTTTTTTTATTTTTCTTGGATTATTCTTATTAATGATTGTTCCAAGTCTTATTGATAGTGTCCAATTACTTATTAATAACCTTTCAACAATGAATGAAGATAACATCATTGCATTGCTAAAAGATATCCCGATCGTTTCCAACTATATTGATTATTCAACTCTTAGCAACTTTGTGAATGATATGGAAGAATTTGTTATCAGTTATTCTTCTAATATATTGAAATACTCAAGTAATATCCTATCTTCTATTGGATCGGTGTTAATCACTATTATATTACTACTATTTGCAATTTGTATGTCCTTTTATGCTCTTAGAGATACACAAAACATATCTGAGAAAATGGAAGATATCGTACATGCATTTTTTACTCAAAAAACCGCATACCATATCATTAGAATCGCAAAATTAACTGATACAGCTATCAAGAAATATTTAATCGGCAAGCTATATACCTGTTTAATACTTGGTATATGTACAGGACTTGCTATTGTCATAGTAAACATTGTAACCCCACTACACATACCCTATGTGCCTTTAATTGCTGTTATAATAGGGATATCTAACATCATACCTTATGTAGGTTCAATTTTAGGAACAATACCCTGTATCATTATGGCTCTATTCTCTGGCTTTTGGGAAGGCATTGTCCTATTACTGATCGTTATCATTATCCAACAGATTGATAACATCATTATTACCCCTAAAATTATTGGCGATTCCGTAGGTTTACAACCCTTTTGGGTTATCGTTGCAATTACAGCTGGTGGCAGCTTATTTGGTGTTATCGGAATGGTAGTCTCGGTTCCAATCGTTTCAGTAATCCTACATTTAGTCGAAGAACGGGTAGTTCATTATAATCAACACCTCGAATCAAAAAAAGAATAGAAAATGGCATTTAAAGGGGGCGCAACAAATTTAAAATTTGTTACGCCCCTAATTATAATCATTTATTCTGGAAATCCAATTTTCTTTTTGACCTTTCTGAGAGTCTTATTGGCTAAATAAGAAGCTGTCTCTGAATTCTTCTTAATAATTCCATCTAAGTATGATTTATCTTGCTTAATCTCTATAAATCGCTTCTGCACAGGCTCCATTTCTGCCACCAACGCCTCACCTACTAGTCTTTTAAGATCACCATACCCTTTTCCTTCTAATATCTCTTTCGTTTTCTCTAATGTTTGTCCAGTTGCACAAGAATAAATGTCCATAAGATTCTTAACACCAGGTCTGTCCTCAGAATAAACTGCTTCAGTCTCTGAATCTGTGACTGCTCGTTTAATTTTATTCATTACCACACTTGGCTCATCTAGTAATGAGATAAATCCATTCACATTTTCATCAGATTTAGACATTTTCTTCAAAGGATCTTGCAAACTCATAACCTTAGCACCAACTTTCCCAATATAAGGATTTGGCACCTTAAATACATTTCCATAAATGTTATTGAATCTTTCGGCTATATCTCTTGATAACTCTAGATGCTGCTTTTGGTCGTGACCTACTGGAACTAAATCCGTTTGAAACAACAAAATGTCTGCGGCCATCAGTATCGGATAGGTGAATAACCCCGCATTAATATTTTCTACATGCTTTTGAGATTTTTCTTTAAATTGGGTCATGCGGTTAAGCTCACCCATATAAGTATAACATCCTAAAATCCAACCCAGCTCCGCATGTTGAGGTACGTGAGATTGATAATACATAATATTTTTTTCAGGATCTAAACCAGCCGCTATATATAATGCTAATAAATCTCTTGAGCTTTGTCTTAATTTTGCTGGTTCTTGCTTAACTGTTATAGAATGCAAGTCTACAACACAAAATAGGCAATTGTATTCATCTTGAAGCTTAACCCAATTCTTTAAAGCGCCAAAATAATTACCAATTGTAATAACTCCAGTAGATTGCATTCCACTGAATATCGTCTGTTTTTCATTTGTTTGCTCGCTACTCAATGTGTTCACCCTTTTCATCATATGTTATTTGTAAGTTTAACATAATTATAAGTTGATGTAAATATATTATCTAGCTGGTATTTCTATTTAAGGTGACTAAGTCATCTAAACCTAGTGATTATTGTGTTTTTGGAGAAAAGAAGAAACTCAACAATGATAATTACCTTTAAATTATTCATTAAATATGGTAAACTGTATCCATCAAATAATAAAAATGGAGAACAATGTTATGATAAATAGCTTACAAGATTGTACAACCCTCAATAACGGCGTCAAAATGCCATGGATTGGTTTAGGTTTAAATCTAGTTCATCCCGGGATTCCAATGAAAAGAGCTATAAAAAGTGCACTTGATGCTGGTATTAGAAGTTTTGATTCATCAAGACAATATATGAATGAAAAAAGCTTGGGAGAAACATTAAAAGATATAGGGATCCCCCGAGAAGAAGTTTTTATCACTGCAAAACTTACCAACTCCAATCAAACTGCTTCAGCCACTTTTAAAGCTGTAGAAAAAAGCAAAAAAAATCTCCGTGTAGATTATATAGATTTATTCTTAGTTAATAATGCTTCAACTAGATATGACGAAACTTGGCGTACATTAGAAACACTTTATAAAGAAGGACAAATAAAAGCAATTGGAGTAAGCAATTTTAATATTACACATTTAGAATATCTTAAATCAATCTGCGAAATAGTTCCAGCAGTAAATCAAGTGGAGTTTCACCCTTGGTTTACTCAAGAAAAGCTTCTTGCTTACTGCCAAGAGAACGGAATACAAATGGAAGCCTGGGGTCCTTTGGCACGTGGAGAAATCCTTGACAATAAAATAATAAAAGGTTTAGCGAAAAAATACGGAAAAACTCCTGCCCAAATTATTCTCAGATGGGATTTACAAAAAAAAGTTGTAACGATCCCAAAATCAACTCATTCAAGCAGGATTCTTGAAAACACAAATATTTTTGATTTTAATCTAGCTGACGAAGATATTTTAGAAATATCAAAATTAAACAGAAACAAAAGATGGATGTGGTCCTACGGCTCTTAATGTTGAACTTTATTATTCTCCATATTGCAACCATCACACCTGAAGCAATTGGTTTACCTTTTTGATATCTCTTTTGCGAAATACGATTGGGGTTTGATCATTCTTATATATATTAAGTTGTTGTTCAAAGGAAGGCTTGCCTTCCTTTTTGTATAGAATTCCTAAAGCATACCTATCAGTATCAATCACCTTCTCCATAGCATTTCTTATTTGACTAGGGTCATAGTTATCCTCAACATAATAAGAATGATTTTTATACCAAGCAAAAGTATTGATCTTATTAAATGTCACACACGGATGGAAAATATCAACTAAGGCATAGCCTTTGTGCAAAATTGCTTCCTTAATCAACGTTTTCGTTTGCTCCATATCTCCGGAAAACGCTCTACCAATGAAAGTTGCACCTAGAGATAGTGCTACAGCCAATGGATTGAAGGGTTCGTTCGTAACACCATTGACTTGAACAGGAGTAATAAAATCCTTTTGGCTGGTCGGTGAAGCTTGCCCTTTCGTTAATCCATAAACCATATTATTATGAACGATATGGGTAATATCTGGATTACGGCGAATATTATGAATAAAATGATTGCCACCTTCTCCATACATATCTCCATCACCTCCTTCTGCAATCACTGTTAAAGAAGGATTGCTTGCTTTAATAGCTACTGCTACAGGCAAACCTCTGCCATGCAGGCCATTAAAATAGTTCGCATTAATATATTGTGGCATTTTAGCCGCCTGACCTATGCCAGATGAAAAAACCACTTGTGTTGGGTCAATATCTAATTCCTGTAATGCTCCAATTAAGGCAGTTCTAATATTAAAATTGCCACAACCCGGGCACCAAGCTATATCTGTTTTAGGATCTAATTCAAAATTCTTCATAATAAAACCTCCTTTAATCTTTTCTCCACCTCTTCAATAGAAAAAGGTTCTCCATTATATTTCAAGATTTTATGATCTATTTTTACATCTAGTTCTAATTTAAGCAAGTTGGCAAACTGTCCTGTTGCATTATTTTCTACAACAATCACTTTTTTTGCTTTATTAAAATAAGCTTTTAAATATTCATGTATTGGGAACACTTGCTTAATATACAAAAAAGCTGTGTCAGAAGTCCCACTTGTTTCAACAAATTCGCTTAACACTCCGTAAGTCGATCCCCAACCAACTACTAAATTTTTATAATCTGATGGACCAATTAATTCTGCATCTGAATATTCCTCTAATAAAAGCTCGCGTTTTTTCAAACGCTTATCATTCATTAAAATTCTTACATCAAAATCCTCTGTAATTCCACCTGCCTCATCATGCTCATCGCTATCTACCTTTACAAGTCCATCACCATATCCCGGAATCCCTCGAGGTGAAAGTCCCTCTTGTGTTAGCAAGTATCGCTTATAATCTACATCCGTCTTTGTTATGAAGCTCTCTAAATATTTTTCATCCAGTTCAATATATTCCATTTGACCTAGCGATTCTAGAAAGAATTGATCAGTTAAAATAAAAACTGGCACTTGATATTTATCAGCTAAATAAAAAGCTTTTTGAGTTAATTGTACAGCATCTTCCAACTTACCTGGCGCAAAAACGATTCTTGGAAATTCTCCATGCCCTGCATATACTACCAAATTTAAGTCAGCCTGTTCTGTTCTTGTTGGTAATCCAGTCCCTGGTCCTGGTCTTTGGGCAACGTGAATGACGCAAGGCGTCTCATTGATTCCCGACAGACTGACTGCTTCTTCCATTAAAGCAAAACCTCCACCTGAAGTAGTTGTTAGTCCTCTCGCTCCAGCATACCAAGCACCAATTACCATATTTAAAGCTGCAATTTCATCCTCTGCTTGTTCAACCAATATTTCAAATGCATTTGACTTTCTTGCTAGATATGTTAACACACCAGTTCCTGGTGACATAGGGTAAGCAGCTACAAAATTACATCCTCCTGCTATCGCACCTATTCCTACTGCAGTAGTGCCGTCACTCATTTTATATGTGCTTGTTTTTGTAGATTTATTAATGTTCTTTTGTATTGGATATTCCCTACCTCTTGTATATCCCATATCAAAGGCAGCTTTGTTATCACTTACTAACTTTTCTCCTCTTCTCTCAAATCGATTCATAATTTGATTTTTACAACTATCTTCATCTAGATTAAGCATTCCTGAAACAAATCCAAATAAAAGGGTATTGGCAAATAATGCTCCTCCTGCTTGTTTAGATAATTCACCTAAGTTAAAGGGCTGAAAGGTAGCTTTCTTTTCTTCTATTACTGATTGATCGGCAAAACCTTCCTCACCAAATATGATTGTTTTTTCAGTGATACGTTTTGTTAACCTGCTAAAAGAGTGATCATTTAACAGAAATAACATGTCAATGGTATGCTGATATGCATATACCGACTCATCTGATACCCTAATCTCAAGAGTGTTGTTACCTCCACGGACTCTACTCATTACTTCTTTTGTAGAAAAAACATAGTAAGACTTGGCTATTGCTTCGACAAGAAATCCTTCTATGGTTTGCAATCCTTGACCAGCTTCTCCTGATAAGACAATTGTTAGTGAATTCTTCATAATAAAACCTCCTTCTTATATTTCAGTTTGCACGCATGCAAATAATTACACCGTCGTTATTGATAATGATTATCATTTAGCATCATTTAACATCATTATACTCTTTATTTATTGTAAATGTCAATGTTTCAAAAATAACAGATGCAGACCTTTATCATAAATACAAGTCAAAAAAGGACATCCAGGGATGCCCAATCAAACCTTTTATTCAAAATCAATCTATTATTTCAATAAATTTTCAATGTCATCTTTGATCTTTAACGGAGTTACTGTTGGTGCATATCGTTTCATAACATTGCCTTCTGAATCTATCAAGAACTTAGTAAAGTTCCATTTTATTTTCTTACTAAACAACGCTTTGGATTTACCCTTCAAATATTTATATAAAGGATGTGAATTTGCTCCATTGACTTCTATTTTTTGAAACATTGTAAATGTAACTCCGTAATTCAATTGGCAAAACTCATTTATTTCTTCATTACTACCAGAATCTTGTTTTGCAAACTGATTACACGGGAAGCCTAAAATCTCAAGCCCTCTGTTATTGTATTCCTTAAATAACTCTTCTAATTCTTTAAACTGAGGGGTTAATCCGCATTTACTTGCAGTATTGACTATCAAGAGAACCTTCCCTTTATACTCCTCTAGCTTTATCTCTTGTCCATTCATTTTTGTTGCAGAAATATTATAAAGATTCATAATTTGTTATTCCTTTCTCTTTTTAGTTTTGTCATGTTTAATTTTAATAAATTTAATTGGTTTCAATTGTTTTAATTAAAAATATTAAGTAGTTACTTTACCCTACTTAATATGATATGTCCCTAGGTTAATTTCATTAATAGTTCATCTAAAGTCTTTTTCAAACTCTTAATTTCCTCTTCTGTTGCTCCTACTTTACAATAAATTTGTTCTGGAACATCGATTATTTTATCCTTCAGCAGTCTTCCTTTTTCAGTTAATTCAACTATAACTACTCTATCATCTTTTTTATCCCTATATTTGATAATGAATTCCATGCTATCTAACTTTTTCAATACAGGTGTAAGCGTACCAGAATCGAGATGTAATTTTTGTCCAATTTGCTTTACCGTCAATTTTTCATGTTCCCATATGACTAACATTGTTACATATTGCGTATACGTAAGCTTATATTTATCAAGAATCGGCTTATATAACTTGATTACTTCTCTTGATAAAGCATATAACGGAAAACATAGCTGATTGTCTAATTTGATGTTTTTGTACTTATCCATTTTGTACCTCGTATTATCAATTTTGTTAAATTCAATTTTGCTCAATCAATTTATGAGTTAATTATACAATCTATAATTATTCTTGTCAACTAATTTTCAGCTACCACACTTTATACTTCTTTTCAGCTACTACACTTTATACTCTGATTATACTCTGATTCAACTCTGATTCACATATGATAATGTCCTAGTGTACCACATTTGATTATGTCCCATTTCAAATGCATGGTTTATAATATAACCTCATGAATATAACATCGAGGTGATAACCACTCAATTCACGAAATAGAGATAAAAGCATTTTTTCTTCGAGATGAATATGAAAGGCAGTACGTGTTCATTTTTCGCTAGACCGGCCGAAGGGAAAGGCCAGAAAAATGAACACGTACTGCCAATACTCTATACACCTATCAGAAAAAATGCTTTTATCGACAGTCATATCATCAACTATAACTAATGCATATGTTTTAGATTCATTAGGACATTTTGAAAAATGCTTGACACTTTATTTTCAGCTACCACACTTTATACTATTCACAATGCGTAAAAACAGTGGTATACTTTGAGTATCAATACTATATCCAAGGAGGTAGCGCTATGGAAAAAATTCCTAGCTTTACAATAGATCATCTTAATTTATTACCTGGGATTTACGTCTCACGTAAAGACCATATTAACAAGAATACCATTACAACTTTTGATGTGCGAATGACCCGCCCTAACTATGAACCTGTTATGAATACTGCTGAAATGCATGCAATGGAGCATCTAGCAGCTACTTTTTTAAGAAATGATAAGGAATATGGAAGTAAAATCATATACTTTGGTCCAATGGGCTGTAGAACCGGCTTTTATCTACTACTTAGTGGGGATTACGAATCAAGAGACGTTGTAGATTTGATGATCAATACCTTTGAGTTTATTGCAGCCTTTAGTGGCGAAGTACCTGGCGCAGCTCCAAGAGATTGTGGAAATTATTTAGATATAAATTTGCCCATGGCAAAATATGAGGCTAAAAAATACTTAGAAAACATTTTATATCATATTTCAGATGTTAACTTAAATTACCCTAATGCTTAATTCATTAGGGTAATTGTATATAGTATTAGCAAATGTGTAGGGTAGAATATATAAAATAAATATTTTAAGCGCAAACCTTTCTTACCGTTGTAAACAAATATAATTGGCAAGGCAAGTAATTCAAAAAGCTGTGCACTGGCTCTAAGGGTCAATTGATCTAGATTTGATACTTGCAATGCAACATAAATTCCATTTATAATTAGTAACCATAATAAAATCTTAATTTGTTGATTTCTATAGTGATAAAACCCGAGAATGACCAGCACTCCAATCATGCTATAGTCGCCTCTAACAAGTGCATTCAACATAACACATAACATAGTACCAACTACAGCAATCACAAGGCTTTTACGTGCGTATTTATCATAGATCGCTATTGCAATAAGACCAATAAATAGAGTAAAAAACACATTTTGAGAACCAAACTCTAACCAAGCATGATTGAACGCTCTATCAAAGGGAACTTCTGATAACATTGCAAATAGTCCTAACCGTATAAAATATTTTTTTAAATCCTTCGTATGAAAATAACCTTCAACAATAAGAAATGCAAATATTGGAAAGGCTAGCCTACCAATGATTCTCAGTAAAAAATATTGTGGAAACAACAAAACACCTATATGGTCAATTAACATAATCAAACATGCAATTATTTTCAAGTTTGAAGAAGTCATGTCATACCCCCTTTATCATCTACTCGTAAAGAAGAAAGATTTATTTGAAATATTCAATACCTGACTTAAATATCTTTTGATCCTTCTCACCTCTAATGTTTTTATACACATTGCTTCCTATTCTCTCCGAATGACCCATCTTGCCCAATACACGGCCATCTGGGCTAGTAATACCTTCAATCGCATAAACAGATCCATTTGGATTATGCTCAATCTTCATAGAAGGCTTGCTTTTCATATCCACATAGGTTGTAGCGATTTGACCATTTTCAAATAGTTTGTCTACTACTTCTTTTGAAGCCAAAAATCTTCCCTCTCCATGTGAAACTGGAATTGAAAACACATCAGATACTTGAACATTGGCAAGCCAAGGAGATTTATTTGACATTATTTTTGTCCTAGCAATACAAGATATATGTCGGCCAATCGTGTTATAGGTTAACGTCGGTGCTTCCTCATGAATATCAATAATATCACCATATGGAACTAGCCCGAGTTTAATAAGTGCTTGGAAGCCATTGCAAATTCCTAACATAAGCCCATCTCTATTATGCAATAATTCAGAAATAGCCTCTTTTATTCTTTCATTTCTAAAAGCAGTTGCAATAAATTTACCTGAACCGTCTGGTTCATCCCCAGCACTAAAACCACCTGGGAGCATTACAATATTGGCTTCATGAATGAGCCTTGTCATTTGAAATACAGATTCTTCAATGTGCTCTGCTTTCAAATTTTTAAATACAAATGTAGTAACTTCAGCTCCTGCTTCCTCGAAAGCCTTCTTACTGTCATATTCACAATTTGTTCCTGGGAAAACAGGAATAAATACCTTTGGTACAGCGATTTTATTTTTACAAACATATATTTCTTTAGCTTCATACTCCCGATCTAAAACATCTTTGGTTTCAGCTTTCACTTGTGTAGGAAACACTGCTTCTAATCTACCTTGCCATTTAATTAATGCATCATCAAGTTCAATAATTGTATCTCCATAGGAAATAATTGCATCTCTTTTTGTATTTCCAACTTCGAAATATTCGATATCGTCTAATAACTGATCAATATCTGTCCCTTGTTCAAACTCTAGTACAATGGAACCATAATCTGCAGCAAAGAAATTTTGTTCAAAAATCGTCTTGTTAATATCAATACCAATCATATTTCCGAAGGCCATTTTTGAGATGACTTCACAAAGACCACCAATTCCAATTGTGTGAGCTGCTAATACTTTTCCTTCATTGATTAATTGATGAATACGTGTGTAATTATTTTTAAGCATTTTAAAATCAGGAAGTTCATAATTGTCTCTACCAAGTGGTATGCATACCACGGTACTTTGAATTTGTTTAAATTCTGGTGATATTACCTTCGTAACATCAACAACATCTACCGCAAAGGATACTAAAGTAGGCGGAACATCAATTTCATGAAAGGTTCCTGACATACTGTCTTTTCCACCTATAGATGGTAACTCCAATTGATCTTGGGCATAATATGCACCCAGTAGAGCACTAAATGGCTCACCCCATCTACTGGCATCTTTATTCAAACGTTTAAAATATTCTTGGAAAGTAAAACGAATTTTTGTATAATCTCCACCAGTAGCCACTATTTTGGAAACTGACTCAACTATAGCATAAACAGCACCATGGAAAGGACTCCAAGATGACAAATAAGGATTATATCCATAGCTCATTGCTGTACCGGTTGTAGTATCCCCTTTTTCAAGTGGAATTTTAGCAACCATAGTTTCCATTGGTGTTAACTGATGCTTGCCACCAAATGGCATAAATACTGATGATGCTCCAATAGAACTGTCAAATCTTTCAATGAGTCCTTTTTGAGAACATACATTTAAGTCTGACATTTTTAATAACCATTTTTCTTTTATAGAAGTATTACTTGATGCCTCATCAAAAACTGTTCTAAAATAACTTGTCTCACTTGGCGCCTCAACCAAAACTTCTGTTTCGTCGGTTGCTCCATTTGTATCCAAAAATCCTCGACTAATGTCAACAATTGTTTTACCCTTCCATTTCATTACTAGTCTTTTTTCATCTGTTACTCTAGCTACAACGACTGCTTCTAGATTCTCATCATCAACATATTTAATAAACTTCTCAACATCTTTTTCATCAATTACAACAGCCATACGCTCTTGAGATTCAGATATAGCAAGCTCTGTTCCGTCTAAACCTGCATACTTTTTAGGCACAACATCAAGGTCAATGATAAGTCCATCCGCTAACTCACCAATCGCAACAGATACGCCACCTGCCCCAAAATCATTACATTTTTTAATAAGCTTACTTACTTTTTCCTGTCTAAATAAGCGCTGAATTTTTCTTTCTGTTGGAGGATTTCCCTTTTGTACCTCTGCGCCACAAGTATGAATAGATTCTTCTGTATGTTCCTTTGAAGATCCGGTTGCACCACCACAGCCATCTCTACCTGTTCTTCCGCCTAATAATACAATATAGTCTCCAGGATCTGAGGTTTCTCTAATTACATTTTCTCTTCTTGTAGCAGCAATAACAGCTCCGATTTCCATTCTTTTTGCTACGTAGTTAGGGTGATAAATTTCTCGAACTTGTCCAGTTGCTAAACCAATTTGGTTACCATAGGAGCTGTATCCATGTGCTGATTCTGTCACTATTTTTCTTTGGGATAACTTCCCTTGTAATGTCTCTTCAATAGAAACTGTCGGATCAGCAGCTCCAGTAACTCTCATTGCTTGGTACACATAGGAACGACCTGAAAGTGGATCTCTAATTGCACCGCCCAAACAAGTTGCTGCACCCCCAAAAGGTTCAATTTCAGTTGGATGGTTGTGCGTTTCATTTTTAAACATCACCAACCATTCTTCATCTATTCCATCCACATCTACATCAACAATAATGCTGCATGCATTTATTTCGTCTGAAACTTCTAAGTCATCGAGTTTTCCTTCTTTTCTTAGCTTTTTCATAGCCAAAAGTGCCATGTCCATAAGACATATATCCTTTTCATCTGCCTTATCACCAAGGGCAACAACTCGATCCTTTAAATATTTATCATAGGTTACTTTTACCGGTTCATTATAATGCCCCTTCATAAAATCAACCTTATTTATTTTAGTTAAGAAAGTAGTATGTCTACAATGATCTGACCAGTAAGTGTCCAATACTCTAATTTCTGTAAGACTTGGATTTCTATTTTCTTCATTTTTAAAATAATCTTGTGTGAACTTTAAATCTCTAATAGTCATGGCTAGTCCTAGGTCTTGCCACAGTTTGTGAATTCCCTCTTCATTTAAATCAATAAAGCCCTCTAATATTTCAACGTCCTCTGGCGAAATATAACTAAGCTCTAACGTAATTGGCTTATTAAGGTGTGTTTCTCTTGAATCTACTGGATTTATACAGTATTTCTTTATCTTATCAATTTGTTGATTGTTTAGCTTTCCTTTTAAAACAATTATTTTGGCTGTTCTAACGATTGGAGCTTCTTTCGCATTCAGTAATTTAATACACTGTTCACAGGAATCAGCTCTTTGATCATATTGCCCAGGTAAATATTCAATGCCAAACACAACTTCATCCTTACCAAGCTCAAATTTTTCTTCATATAGAATGTCTACAGTCTTTTCTGAAAAAATTGTATATTTTGCTTGCTGATAAGCCTCTTCAGATATATTATCAACATCGTATCTATTTAAAATACGAACATTTATTAACTGGGTAATAGCTAGGTTGTGTTGTAGATCCTCTAATAAATGCTTTGCCTCTACTCTACAGCCCTTCTTTTTTTCAACAAATACTCTTTTAATCGAATTCATAAAATACCTCCAACCAGTTTATTGATACCAATAGAATAACACAGTCTTATTTAGAAGTAAAATTAATGCTACTTATTAAATTGATTAGCTGTCCTTATAGAAAACTCTTTTTCTATTTCTTTTCATATGTTATAATCGGTTAATAAAGATGAGGTGATTAAAAGAAATGGACATTAATCTTGAATTGTATAAAGTATTTTACCAAGTAGCCAAACAACTAAGCTTTTCCAAGGCATCCCGTGCTTTGTATATTTCTCAATCTGCTGTTAGCCAATCCATTAAAACACTTGAAGAGAAGCTAGATACGACACTTTTTATTCGATCCACCAAAAAGGTTTATTTAACTCCACAGGGTAAGTTACTTTTAGAACATATTGAACCTGCAATTAACTTGATGATCAATGGACACTTAAGCTTATTAGAAAGTCCTTCATTATCCAAGGGCAAGCTTCACATTGGTGCTAGTGATACGATTTGTAAATACTACTTAATTCCATATCTTAAGGAATTTCATCAAAACTATCCTAATGTACATCTACAGGTTACCAATAGAACCTCTACAGCTTGTGTTAAGCTTTTAAAGCAAGGAAGTGTTGATTTTATTGTTACGAACTTGCCAAATGAAGCAATAGATGACGATCTGCAAATTATTCCCACCATTACTTTTAACGATGTTTTCATTGCTGGGCAAGCCTTCTCCCATCTCGAAGGTGACAAGTTGACCTTGAATGACTTAGCAGTTCTCCCAATACTAATGTTAGAAAAAAACACCGCTACAACCGCTTATATGAATAAGCTGTTTAACGACAGAGGTATGAGTCTAAAACCCTCCGTTGAACTTGGTAGCATTGACTTACTTGTTGATCTAGCTAAAATCGGTCTGGGTATTTCCTTCGTACCTGAGTATTGCTTGTCAGAAAATGATTGTGAAATATTTAAAATTAAGCTAAAGGAAACGCTTCCATCTCGACAATTAGCAATCGTTACAAGTAGAAAAACGCCTCTATCATTGGCTAGTCAGAAATTCATTGAAATGGTTGCTCAATTTATTGAATCTTAGCGTATATTTCATCTGCTGCATGACTAATGAATGCTTCTTCTTGTTCTTTAAATTGTTCTGTAAGTTCTGCTTTGATTATTTCTAAAGCAACAAAATACAATGCGCCTTCATCATATTTCGCAATATCAATGTTTTTATTTTTATAAAAATCATTCAAATTGTTTTTACTTTCATACCAGTTTACCATTTCTTCTAAACTATTAGAAATGATATTCACTTCACTTTCTAAGCTTGGAATCTTTTTTAATGTGGTTACTCCGATTCCGATTAAAATGAAACTTGACATCAATAATATGCCTTCAAGTATCCCAGGCAATACATTTGTTAATCGAGTCATCTCCAAAGCATTTAATAATACGATTGCTATACCTAGCCCTAAAAAAGTATATGCGCTTGAACGCGTTTCTTTTAACTTTGACATATTGCTATAAACATCGGGTGAGTTGTTACTTTGTTCTTGAGAATCCGTACTTTCGTTTTCATATGTTTCTTCTTGCTCCATAGTTTCTTTTTGCAAATTATATATATATACATTAAGATGTTTGGATGCTTTTCTCAAATGCTTTTCATTTACCAATACTTCTGTGACTTCTTCACCTTCATTTATTTGATATTCTTCAATTCCTGAATATTTCAAATATTCCAATAAACCCTTCACAATTGATGGTTCAAGTTTTGCAAGAGTAACATATGTAACATAATCTTTTAGATCATCCACTAAGTCTTCTTTACATGTAACACATGCTAAAACACCTTTCTCATATTCGCTTTTACATTTCGGACACCAAGGCATATCATTCTTCCTCCATTTAATAAATAATTTTAAAATACTAATTGTAATTTGTGACAAAAAATATTATAATATGTTCGTGGGGATTTATTTATTTAAAATATTTTTTTGTGTGCAAAATTAATGAGTGCTTATATAATATTATAATCATTTATTTAGAATTGGCAATAATTATATTTTAAAGAATTGTCATAGAGAGTGTTTTTATAGGTCTTGAAGTAACTAAAAATCGGAAGGGCGTATTTGATGAACACTTATATTCACTTATTTTCAAACATTAACTTGCTTGAGGATTACATTCAAAAACTTAACATTGATTACGAGACAGATCTTTTGGTACAAATATATGCCAACAGAGATGATTTTAGTGACCTCAAAAACATACATAGAACAATCACATCTGCCCTACCTAATTCACTTATTATTGGTGCAATCACCAATCGAAATATAGCAACCTCTGATCTATCTACCTCTAGAACAATGATTACTTTCACTACTTTTTCAAAATCTTCATTTAGAATTTTCGCTTACAACCTTGACTGTGCTGACGCTCATTCCTTAGGGAAAAGCTTTGTGCAAAATGAGCTTACATGTCTATCAAAAGTTGTTGTAATGGTCTCAAATATTAATCCCTTTGACTGTGAAAAGCTACTTTCAAGCATCAAATCAGGTGCTCCTAAGCTAGTGATTACAGGTGGTATCATTCCCGATTATGAAAGCGAAAGACTATTTGCTCATGATAGATTTTATGATAACGGAATTGTTGGATTTGTAGTAGATAGTACCTATTTGCAAGTGAACACTTATAATAATACTAATTTTATGCCGATTGGTCGCTCACATGTGATCACTAGTGCGAAAGACAATATTATTAAATCCATTGACCATACACCTGCTAAAACCTTTTACGAAAAATACTTGGGCAACATTATGTCTGATTCAGATAAAATATCAGATATTGGTTATATATTTCCACTGCTATTACATGACGGTACGAAATTCAGACCAAAACCAATGCTATCAATTACCAAACAGGGTTATATAATAACAAATACTTCTGTAAAAAGTGGTGACCAAGTCACTCTTGGATATGGAAATATCCAAAATTCTATTTCTAATAATCATGAAACCTTATCAGAAATCAAAAAAGTTCCTGTTGAAAATTTGATTGTATTTAATGGTCTTATCCGATTAAACACTACTGAAAAATACATACAATATTATGCAAATGATTTATCGATAGCTACACATGGAATATTTACTCATGCTGAGATTATTACTGAAGGGGATTCCTGTTATATATCAACTGGTTCCTTTAATGTAACTACACTTTCTGAAGACAAAGACTGTTACCTAGATGAGGAAATTACTTACTATCGTACAGAGTGCAATTATGATGATGAACAAATAACATTATTAAATTTAGTTGAAAACACCTCTAAGGAACTAAATGTAATCAATCAAACTCTAGAAAATATGGTTACACAAAAAACGAACGAACTGCTTGACCATTATTATATTGATGAATTGACCAAGCTACCAAATAATAACAAATTAAACGAGCTACTCTCAAGAAACGAAACCAAATCTTTAGCTTTCATTGATATCAGCTCTTTTGTTAATATAAATAACTTTTATGGTAATTATATTGGCAATAAGCTTCTATCTGAATTATCAAAACTAATTGCTGTTTTTTGCTTTAAGCATGACTATATTACTTATAGAATACATGCAGATATATTTGCAGTTACGAATGACCACCATGATAATGACACCTTTAATAAGGCTATGCTTGTTTTACAACAGCAGATACATAAACATTGCTTCATGGAGCTCAGCTTAGAGATCTATATTGCGACAGTAATCGCAGTATCTCATCACAAAACACATATATATGAAAACACAAGTATGACTCTAGAATATGCAAAGGGACAAAAGCTTACATTTTTAATTTATGATCAGTCCTTAAATATTGAAGAATCCATAAAGAACAACCTAACTTGGACATCCAAAATAAGAACGGCTATTGAAAAAGATAAAATCGTTCCTTATTACCAACCAATATATAACAATGATACTAAGGAGACAGATCACTTTGAAGTACTTATGCGTCTTATTGATGAAGACGGTACTGTGGTCACCCCTATCAACTTCCTTGGTATTGCCAAAAAAGCAAACCTGTATAAATCCTTAACAAAAATCATTATTGAAAAAGCTTTTCAAAATTTTATTGATTCAGAGCTTAGATTCTCAATCAATCTATCCTCAGAGGACATACTTGATAAAAATATGAGACAATTCATCTATGAAAAGTTAGAAGCATTCCCAAAATCTCATCATGTTATCTTTGAGATTGTAGAATCTGAAGGTATTGAAAATTATGATGATGTAAAGGAATTTATTAATGTAACCAAATCTTATGGTGTACAAATTGCCATTGATGACTTCGGTACAGGCTTCTCTAATTTTCACTATTTATTCAAACTTAATGTTGATTTAATTAAAATAGATGGCTCAATCATTCAGCAAATTAACGGTGAAAAAGCAGCTTCTCTTGTAGCAGAAACAATTGTTGATTTTTCCAGAAAAATGGGCATAGCAACTGTTGCTGAATTCGTATCTGACGAGGCGATTTTCAACAAAACCAATGAACTAGGTATTAATTATTCTCAAGGTTATTATGTATCTCGTCCTAAGGCATCTACTGACGGAATGTGAATGTTATTTCAGTAAAAACAAAATCGGCTAACTAGGTAGAAAAACAAATACCTAACTGCCGATCTTTTTTAACCGAATGAAAAGTCCCCCACTTCGTAATCACCTTATATTGGCAAAATAATAGTAAATTCAGAACCTTCATTTTTCTTACTCTTTACCTTCATTCTGCCTCCATGTCCTAAAATAATAGCCTTTGCAATAGATAGCCCAAGTCCATGACCTCCAGTATCTCTCGTTCTTGATTCATCTGAGCGATAGAAGCGGTCAAAGATAAAAGGTAAATCTTCTTTCGAAATCCCAATACCACTATCTTTTATGTGAATAACACAGTTACTATCTTCAATTAAACATTTAATAAATATACGTCCAGAGGGAGGTGTATATTTTACTGCATTATCAACAAATATTCTTAGTATTTGCTTCATCATTTGCATATCTAAAAACACTTTGATAGGCTCACATGGTTCACATACAATTTCTTGTTTTTTAGCATTAATCATAAGACTTTCTGTAGCAACCTCTTCGATGAGTTCATTCATATAAAACTCTTCCTTATTAAACTTTAAGGATTGATTATCAGCACGTACTAATGTTAAGAGATTTTCAACTAAAACTTGCATATTTTTAGCCTCATCAATAATCGCTTCGATTGATTCATCTAAAATTGCCTCATCTTCTTTTCCCCATCTCTTTAGCATGCTAGCATATCCATTTACAATAGATATTGGCGTACGAAGCTCATGGGAAACGTCAGATACAAACCTTTTTTGCTTCTCGTAATCTACATTTAACCGATTAAGCATGTCATTTATCGTAATTGCTAAGTCTTTTAATTCATATTTCGCTTTGCTAACGTCCAGTCTTTCATTCATATTTGTGATAGATATCTTCTCCGCTGTTTTTGTCATTGCATAGATTGGTTTTAGAATTCTTTTATTATTTAGACTTCCAAAAAACCATATAAAGAAAAATCCAAATACAATACAGGTAAGTAACATGATAGACAATGTGTTTAGTTGCTTATAGTATAGCGTTATTGGATGGATTATTTTCAAGGTCACTGTATCCATATTATCAGTAGTAGGATTGATATAATAAATAATCTTTTTACTTGAATACATCTTGTTATAAATAAAAGCTCCAATACTATCTATAATGGAATCAGGGTAATTATAATTTAGGTATCGCTCACTTGAAATAACATGATTCGAATCATTGATAAACGTTAACTCTATACCACAGTTTTCAACCTCTGCTATTGCATTTATACGCTTAGTGATATCATCTAAATCGTAGACACCTGACTCATGTTTATCAAAGGTGTTATCTACATATATATAGATTTTACCACTCTTTAGTTCAAGCTCATTACGCATAAATCCACCTAGCATAAATACAAAGGTTACTATTCCAATCATAACGTACAAGGATAAGTAATTAAGAGTAATCTTTCTTCTTATTGAAAATTTTAAGCTCTTAAAAAGATATTGAAGCGCATTCCTAATACCCTTTATTAAGTAAAAGGGAGATAGCAGTATATATATAGGTAGCTTCAATAAAAACTTTTTCTTACTAGTCATAGATAGCGTAACCTACCCCTCTTACAGTTTTTATGAGTTCAACTGCATATTGTTGATCAATTTTTGATCTCAAGTATCTTACATAGACATCAATTACATTTGTATCTCCGTAATAATCATAACCCCAAACCTTTTCAAGAATTTTTTCTCTATCTAAGGCAATATTTTTATTTTCCAGCAAATATTTCAATAATTCATATTCCTTTTTTGTAAGCTCAATATTGTCACCATTATAGGTTACTTGCCTTTTTATATCGTCAACCTCTAGTCCTTTAAAAATATAAATTTTCCCCTTGTGCTCATCTTCTTTTTCAGCTTTTTCTTTTCTTTTTAACGCAACTCTAATTCTTGCTAGTAACTCTTCAATCGCAAAAGGCTTCGTCATATAATCATCTGCGCCCATATCAAGCCCCATGACCTTATCAGAAACATCATCCTTTGCTGTTAACATAATAATTGGAGTGACCATCCCACCTTGCCTTAATCTTCTGCAAACCTCAATTCCACTCATTCTTGGTAGCATTAAATCCAGTAGAATCAAATCGTATTGACCTACCTGAGCCCTTTCAAGTCCACTACGACCGTCATTCACTAACTCAACCTCGTAGCCTTCATACTTTAGCTCTAATTCAATAAAGCGTGCGATTTTTACTTCGTCTTCAATTACAAGAATTTTACATTTCATATGATCACCTATTCCTCAATGACAATTTCATAAAAGTCATTATCAGCCTCGTCAATTTTATTAGAAGGTTTTTGTTTTTCAGTTACTTTGATTGGTTTACCTGATGATTGTCTTACAGGTGTCGCCTGCTTTATTGGCTTGGTTGCCCTTTCAGGCTGCGTTTTCATTCCTGGTTGCGCTTGATTTCCAGATTGTGCCTGGTTTTCATATTGCTCTTGGTTTCCATATTGCTTTTGGCTTCCATATTGCTTTTGGCTTCCATATTGCTTTTGGCTTCCATATTGTGTTTGACTTCCTTCTTGCTCTTGATTAGGTTTATACTTTTGTATTTTCACTTCACACTCTGTTAATAGTGCGATAATTACTATTAGGATTAGAGGAAAAAGATGCTGTTGTATTCCATATAAAAATATAAAAATTGCCAATATTAAAAGGGGTAAATTAATTAATGTCTCTCCTCTTCTTGTCATAATAAATCTATATTTCAACATATCGTTTAGAGTTACTTTAAACCTTTCCCACGAAGAATCATTCTTTTTCATGATCAAAAAAACAGCCATATTTATATCGCCTTTCGTTTTTTTCAAGTAAGATTCCGCTTCTTCGTATGAAACATCAATTCTTCTTTGCAATTCACGTATTAATTCTTCTGAAATATTCATAAGTATACCTCCTTTGCAATATTGTTCATTTCATAATTATAAACCTCAAACATTACTTCAACTTTAGTTTAAGATTAGAAATTCATTAAAAATACTTATATAAGCCCGAATAATCTCATAAAGAATACCCATGCAAATAAGGATATACTCGAAAATAAGGTTGTCAAAATTATAATTTGACCAGCCAGTTCCGAATCATTTCCCATATTTTTCGCCATAATATAACCTGATATTGCACTCGGCGAAGCAAATATAATTAAAATTGTACTTAACTCTACACCTCTAAATCCAAGTATGACTGCGATGCCCATTACTATAAATGGTAAGAAAAGTAGTTTTAAAAATGTAGCAATAAAAGCAAGTTTTAACCTGCCATGTAATGCTGCAAAGCTAAATTGCCCTCCTAGTAAAATCAATGCCAATGGAGTTGCAATGCTCCCAACATCTTCCATAGCTCTATTTAAAAACACAGGTATTGGTACTTTCAGTAATGAAAAAACCAATCCTAAAACTGAGGCAATAATCAGCGGATTCTTTAAAATCTCTATGATAAGCTTAAGATAAGAAACCTTCGTCTTTTCCTTTAATACCTCATCGTGAACAAATAACGTTAATACAAGGACTGCAAAAAAATTATAAACTGGAACCACTATTGGCAGTGCTACAGAAGCTACAGCTACTCCAGTTTCACCAAATAGGTTTCTAGCTAGTGGTAATCCAATTAACAAAAAGTTACTTCTATATGCACCTTGAATGAACGCTCCATGTGATCCCTTATTCTTAATTATTTTTGGTGTAATACACATGAGCAATGTGACCATAATTACAATACTACTTATAATAAATATGAATAGAGTCCAATCCGTTTTTTGACTAAAATCTATATGATATATATTAAAAAATAGCTGTATTGGAAATGCAACTAAAAAGCAAAACTTATTGCACTTGTTAATAAAGTTATCATCAAGGATTTGTATTTTCTTTAAAAATGTACCTAGTGCAACAATCAAAATCAGTGGGAACACTGCATTGAATGAAAATATAAAGTTGTCCATATAGTTCTCCTGAATTGATTCATGATAGTAGGTATTATGACTCTAACGTAACAGCAATATTTCTAAAAGTAATTTTCCATATAATAAAATTAGTTAATATTAATATGATCGCTAATAGGATCCTTCCCAATAAGAAAAACGAACAGAAAAAATGTATTCCAGCTTGTATCGCCAATACGATAAATAGTACTATCACCATTACTCCATCACTACCATTTCCTACATCATAAGGTTGGGAAAAGGGCAAGGCCTTACTAAAAGAGCAAAAACATATGATAATATATACAAGTAAATTTAAAAATACCAGCAGTAAATCCGGGAAAATTCTTACTCCAAAGATGAACATGAATATGAAACTCTGTATAACAAAAATAGGTGTCAACAAATTAATAATGACTGCTTTTAATGATCCCTTCAGAATTGCTGCAAAACTTTCTATAGGTAACACCTTGAATATCCAAGCCCCTTTATAATTCGTTGAATGCTTTATCATCATAAGTGCCGTTGGTATTAAAATAGCACAAAGATAAATACTAAAATACATTTTACTCATTGATATACTATCTACACTTTTAAATCCAACTTGCATAAATATGATCATGATTGGAAAAATGATTGCAAATCCAATTGACGGATACACCCGTAGCTTGAAATCACGTTCTTTTTTCATCATATCTGTTGTAAATTGAAATAGTATTTTTTCCTCTTTATTGAAAATAAGGATCTTATACAAATTACTAAATAACCCCGATCTTTTTTTCTTGCTTTTGGCTGAATTATTATTTAGTTTTTGCAAGTTATTTTCAAATGTAGGGATTAATTTTATATAAATAAAGATTGCTATCAAAGGGATGATAATACTCATCATTGACAAAACAACAAGGCTACCCGTGTAATTCTTGTTAAATATTAGTTCAAAAAAGCCACCAAACCATATTGGAGGAATAAAATATTGCCACCATTTTGGTTGGTATACCAACTCTAAATTAACAATACTAAAAACTCTACCAATTAATTGATACCCTATTGACATTACTATTGTAAGTCCAATTTGAAAATAATTAATGATATCCTTTAACTTTTCACCATCAAAGAATTTTAATATGATCAAATATAATAATGCAGATAAGACTACAATGAAAAAATCCATAAATATCACTGCTATCGAATAGACAAGGAAGAATACGATTCCATGTCTGATTAGTGCAGCAATCAGAGAAGTTCCCACTAGCGAGATCGTAATAAAAAACATATATATAATAATGTGTATGAGCTTCGCCATGTTAATGGTTTGTCTATTCACCGGCTTTGTAAATAAAATGTTTTTATCCCTGACATCTAATAGCACAGCAGAGAAATCAGAAATCATTGAGGTCATAACCATAAACATTAGGATACCAAAAATAATACTCATTTGATAAATAAAATTTTCTCCCATAATTGTTATGGGCACTAATATAATTCCTAACAGTGCGTATAACCATAATGATTTCAAGAAATTATTTGAGTCCTTCGCTTCGTTTACTTTGTTTTTCCCATTTCCAATGATCGTTGGGACTCTTCTACCATCCATGATTAGTTTCACTTGCAAAATCTTTCTCATAACCTCATAGTCAACGCCAAACTGCTCAAATAATCGCCCAAATCTATCTATTATTTTTAATACTTTAAATTCCTTCATTGATTTGCCCCTTCATAATAGCAACAAATTCATTGGCCATTTCTATATGTTGATCAAAGCCAGTAAGTTGATTGAAAATCTCTTCCAGCGAGCCTTCCATGCACTTTTCTTTTAACTCCTCAAAGCTTCCATCAGCAACAATTTCACCCTCATGAATAAGGATAATTCTATTGCTGATTTTTTCAACAACATCCATAATGTGAGAGGAATAAAATATAGTTTTTCCGGCTTTCGCAAGCCTTGTTAAGATTTCTTTAACTACAATAACACTATTGGCGTCTAGACCACTTAAGGGTTCATCTAAAAAAAGAATATCTGGATTATGCAATAAACTAGATATAAGCAGAACCTTTTGCTTCATACCTTTTGAATAAGAGGCAATTCTTGCGTCTATTACCTCTTCAATTCCTAATAGCCTCATAAGCTGAGTTGATTTAGTATCAACAACCTCACTTGTAAGTCCATATAAGGCTCCAATGAAGCCTAAATATTCTCTAGCTGTTAAATTATCATAAATATCTGCTACTTCAGGAACATAACCGATTGTTTTCTTATATTCAATATCTCCATCTGCTATATTTCTACCCAGTACTTGTACATTTCCGATGTATCCATCTACAAGCCCAAGAATAATCTTAATTGTTGTACTTTTTCCAGCACCATTCGGCCCAATATAACCAATAATTTCTCCCTTAAAAACCTCAAGACTAATCCTCTTTAAAACTTCCTTAGACCCAAAACTCATACTTAAATCATCTATTCGTATAGCTGTTTCTTTATTTTGTGACATTTTCTCTCTCCCTTATCCTTTTCTTCATTTCAATTTCAAACCAAATCTAACGAATCCTACCTAGCAATTTTCTTCTATTATTCGTACCTCAAAGATTCGATAGGGTTCAGATCAGCTGCTTTTTTTGCTGGATATACTCCGAAGATAATTCCAAGTACTACAGATCCTAGGAAGGTGAACAGTATTGTCTTAAAATCCACAACCGGAGGAATCTTAATAATCTTAGAGATAATTGCTCCACAAATAACTCCTAACATAATACCAATTAAACCACTCGTTCCAGTCATCATGATGGATTCTGTTAAAAACTGTAGAACAATGTCTTTTTTTCGTGCTCCCAACGCTTTCCTAATTCCTATTTCTCGAATTCTTTCCGTTACAGATACAAGCAATATGTTAATAATACCAATACCTCCTACTACAAGGGTTATAACAGCTATTACTAATAAAATTGCGGATATTACACCTAGTACATTTCCAACTGATTCTTGAATATCTTGCACGCTCGTCGCCATATATTTCTCTTTATTTTGATGCACAAATTCTAATAGCTTAATCAGCTTATCACCTGTGGCTTTTAATTGCTCACCTTCTTTAATCGCCATATCAAAGCGATCCACATGATCAACATTATAATACGTCTGAAAGGTTGATAAAGGGATAATGATTGTAGCTGGCACCTGTTCATTATCCATCATAGATGAAAAAGGGTCGTCTCCAGTATCTTGAACTCCAACTATCGTTAGTTTGATAATATCGTTTGATGCATTCGTTAGTTTTAACTCTTCGCCAATAACATCAACCTTACCGAAATACCTTTTTGCAAAATTATCATCAATAAAAACAACCTTCCGATTAGAATTAACGTCTTCTTCATTGATAAAACGTCCAAGAGCAACGTCTAGTGTTTGAAAACTTGTATATTGGGATGTGATTCCAACAACTGTTGCACTTCTCGTTTTTTCTGGAAGTCTAATTGTTCCATTTCTAGAACTAACAGCACTAATATTAACAACCTCTGGTAATGCTTCTAGAATTATATCTTGATCATGCATAGTCATTAAATCGCTTTCAGATAAATCACTTGACCTATATTGCAAAATAATTGTATTTGCTCCAAGCTTATTGAATTCTGCTTGCATAAAGGATTTAGCAGCGTTACCAATTGCTAAAATAGCAACCACAGAAAAAACGCCCATAATAATACCAACCATGGTAAGAATTGATCGTAATTTATTTGCACTCAGACTTTTATATGCTTGCTTAAAGTTTTCTGTAAAATGCATATTTATCCCCTCATTCCTCTTCTGGCATTATTTCAACCTTAACGCCCTCTTTGAGAATTAAGGATGGATTAATGACCACCTTGTCTCCAACCTTAAGTCCCTCAACTATTTCAGCATTGAAATCCGAGATAATTCCAAGGGTAACTGGTTGTCTACGAAGGGTATTGTTTTCATCTATTACAAAAACATATTTACTTCCGTCTTTGTCTTCTTTAAACATTTCGTAGCTAGCGATTATTGCTTGTTCCTTAGCTTCTGTCGTGATTTCACAATCAGTAGTATATCCTGGCTTAAGATAAGTTGCACCTTCTATAATTGTAAGTTCAACCGTTATCACAGTTTCTTCCTTAGCTCCCTCAACAGTCTTTCTTGCTATAGGATCTATATAACTTATCGTTGCAATAATATTTGCATCTTCTTTAATTGCATCACCTGTAATCATAGCTTTTTGGCCGGTAGCAATCTTCTTAATGTCATATTCACGTATATTTGCAACTATTTTCAATTCCTTAGAATCAACTATCGTACAGGCCGCTTGCATAGCGGTTGCCATGGTACCTGCTGGAACATTGATTTGAGTAATGATGCCATCAATAGGGCTAGTAGTTGCTTTATTTAGCTTGCTTATTTCTTCATTAACGCGATTCATGTTTAAATTGATTTCTTCAATTCGTTTTTGTTGTATTGCGATATCTATTCCTGAAGTATTCCCATTTTCTATAGCTTGTGTATCCCCTTGGGCCAAATTAAGTTCAGCTATAGTTACTTGATTTAATGCATCAGCGAGTTGCTTACTAGACGCATCTAAGTCACTCTTCGAGATAATTCCTTCGCTATAAAGTGCCTCGTTATTTGTATATGTAATTAGCAAATTATCATAAAGTGCTTTTGCACTTTGTAGATTAATCATAGAGATATCAGAGGCAACCTGAATTTTTTCCATTTGTAGTACTTGACCTTCTTTGCTTAATTGTAATTGGGCAAGCTCTGTCTTTAGAGTTGATAGATCAATCTTAAGTAGAGTATCACCTTTCTTTACAACATCTCCTTTTTCCACTAGCCATTCCTGAATTACGACTTGAGATGGTAGAATGATATCCTCTTTATTCACTTCCTCAACACGACCTGCAACAATTACTGTCGATTCAATGGGTAATAATTCAATGGTCTTGGCTTCCACACTATAGGTTTTGCCTTTACCAACTGAAAATCCACCTTCCCCTTTATTTGCTTTGATCATATTTAATACAATCATGATTAGCACAACTGAAAATATGAGTAAACCAATTATTATTTTCTTTTTCTTTTTCATAAGTCTGTTCTCTCCTAAAACTACCTAATTATAACTAATTGTATTGAGTAATAATGAACCACATGTAAGTAAAATACCAATAGAAAAAATAACACCTACAATTACAAATGCTTTTTTCCTAGTTAATCCACTTATTTCTTGAATACCAATAGCGATTAATATTAATCTCCATATGCTAAAAACTTCAAAGTTTAATAATAACCCATCTAACATGGTCATCTTCATGCTGTCTGGTAATAAGCTAGCTAAACTAGTTATTGGACGATCCAACAAAAATTCTCCTGAAATTAAATACATCAATCCTGTTACAATCAAGGATATCGTTGAAATCAAACCTACGTGTGCCATGATTGATACATATTTCATATATGAGCCATGGCCTTTAAAAATCATAGAACCCAACCAGTAGAATAGTGCACTTAAAAAGATCATAAATGCTACAGAGAAAGGTGCGATAATAATTGCAGCAATGGAAAAGATTTTTACTAATGTTTCTATAAGCTCTGGTGTCATAGCTTGATTAGTAGCTGCCTGAGCTTCTAATGTTGTCATCATAATCTCTCCAAAAGGACCTGAATAAGCTAAATAGAAAAGCAAACTGATAACCATCGTAATAATCATCGGTAACCAAAAGTTTGGCTTGTGATTAATTGACTTAAATACCTTACCTGGTGAATAAAAAATATTAAATAATCGTTGTCCAGATGTTAAAATTTCTATCTCTTCACCCATAATTTCTCCGTTTTCATGATTCATTGTACTACCTCCATTTATTCTTCTATTTTTTTCATTTTTGCCAATAATGGATTGTTTATCTTTTCATCACTCGTTAGATATCCATCACTAAACCGTAATACACGCTTTGTATGCTCCGCAATTTCCTGCTCGTGAGTTACTAATACTACAGTTACACCTTCTTTATTCAGCCCTTGAAATATAGCCAAAATTTCTTCTGAGGATGTACTATCAAGATTCCCTGTTGGCTCATCCGCTAAAATAATTGCTGGTGAATTCACAAGTGCTCTTGCTATTGCTACTCTTTGTTTTTGTCCTCCAGACATTTCATTAGGCTTATGATCCATTCTATCTAATAATCCAACCTTATCTAAAGCCTCAATTGCTTTGGCTCTTCTTTCTTTATGATGAACTCCAGCATAGATCATTGGCAATTCAACATTGTGCAAAGCACTGAACCGTGGTAATAAATTAAAAGATTGGAATACAAAACCTATTTTTTGATTTCGTATCTTAGCCAACTCTACGTCTGATAAAGAGGAAACTTGAACACCATCAAGGGAATATGTACCATTAGATGGTCGATCTAAGCATCCTAATATATTAAGCAATGTAGATTTTCCCGATCCTGAAGCTCCCATAATTGAAACAAATTCTCCCTTTTCAACTGTCAAGGATACTTCTTTTAGCGCATTTACTGCTATTTTCCCGTGTCCGTATATCTTATTAATTTCATTTATTTCTATCAATGTAGCCTATCCCCCCTCCCTGAGTAATATACATTTATTTCCTTGCAGGCGAACCAATTAATTATATCATATTTTATTATTGAAGTCTAATAGGGCAACGCTCAAATTCGCTTTGTGTAGTAAAATATTTGCATTTATTAATACAAATGGTAGAACCACATTACACTTTTTGATGATATTTGCACCTTGCATAAGTCAAACTAATTCTTTATATTAATTGGTACTGAAGCTAGTATTACTGTGTTATATTTCAAATTACAACTTAATATTACAATGATGTTCCTAGACATATTCAATGCTAGAATTAATTTTATTAATGTTTGTATTAATTTTATTAATATTATTATTGACATATTCAATATTCAGGTGTATATTAATCTTATCAAACAAGATTGAAGGTGATTTTATGAAATACAAAGCGCCAGGTAAATGTCCTGTATGCGATGAAAAGCTATCAATAACCAAACTGAGCTGTCCAAAATGCTCTTCTTCTATAGAAGGTGATTTCCAACCATGTGAATTTTGCAGACTACCAGAGGAAGACCTTGTATTTGTAAAGATATTCATCAAATGTAGAGGTAATATCAAAGATGTGGAGAAAGAACTAGGCATCTCCTACCCAACAGTTCGTGGTAAATTAGACAATGTAATTCGTTCTTTAGGTTATGAGGTAGTAACTAAAGAACAAGTAATGGAAAAAGAATTGAAAGAAGCAACTAGAAATGAAATTCTTGACCAACTCTCAAAAGGAGAGTTATCCGCCAAGGAAGCAACCGAAAAAATTAAAAGCCTATAAGGAGGTTATCAATAATGAGTGAACAACAAAAAATATTAGAAATGATAGAGAAAGGACAAATATCAGCGTCAGAGGGTATGGAACTTTTGGAAGCCTTACAAGGTATTAAAACCGAACAACCTTTAGTGACTACATCCTATAATAAAACGAAGTACAAGTTTTTAAAAATTAAGGTCCTTGCAGAAGATGGCAAAATAAATGTTAATGTCAATGTTCCCATTAGACTATTATTGACAATTGGAGAAATAAGCTCCAAAATGACATCCTTTATTCCTGCAGAAACCAGAAAAGAAATGGAAGAAAAGGGCATTGATATTACTTCAATCGATTTTGCAAAAATAATTGAGGAAATCATAAATGGCACTCTAGATGATCCTACCATTATTGACGTTGAGGTAAATGATAAAGAACATGGTTCTGTATTGGTAAAAATTTATGTTGAGTAGCAAAAATGTAATTATATGGGTAAATATTAAAAAGGGAACAAAACGCTTTAAATTACCCCTATCAATACCATTTATCGTTTTTGAAGAGATTTTTCAATCAATATTTGATATCATTGACTTAGCGGGCTTGTTTATTCCAAAGAAAACGATTGATTTCAGAAATCTCCTTGTTCAGATTTATGAATTGATTTGCTCACTTACACGTGAACCCTTTGATCTTGCAACTATTAAAACACCTGAAGCAGATGTAATAATAAAAATCAGATAACACAAACACCATTCAATTGGAGGAATCAGTATGTCAAGATTGGCCTTAAGATACATATCGTATGTGGCTGTACTATACGTGCTTTCTATGGTGATAGATACCATAGATATACATAGCGATGCTTCAATACTTTTGTTAGGCTTTGTTTTACTCCTAGTAAATATGATTATTAAACCTATTTTACTAATTTTAACCTTCCCGCTTAATATGATTACTTTTGGATTGTTCACTTTGGTTGTTAACACTTGGACAATATTATTTGCTGATTTTTTAGTGCCAAGCATAGAACTTAATGGCTTTCTTAATGCATTTATTGCTGGGGTTTTCATCCTACTTTTGAACCATTCATTATTAAAGCCACAAAAAAAGACTTCTCAACCTTAAAATGAATTCTGAAAAACCCTATAACAACAAAAAATCCCCAATGCTATTAAGCTTGGGGATTTTAATACGTATCTTAGTTTATATTTTAAATCTATGAACCTCTTTACTTAATTGTTCTCCGATAGCTGCAAGGTGTTGCGCAAGTTTAGCAACCTCATCTATTGCAAGACTTTGCTGCTGACTTATAGCGGCTACCTCTTCACTACTTGCAGCTGACTGCTCAACAATAGCTGCGATGCTGTCTATCTCATCTGATGCTTTGTTTGAAGACAAATTAATATCTTTAATGGAAATAATAACTTCATGAACTTCACCAGCTACGTTTTCAAATTCATTCATGATAGCAATAAACGCATCTCCTGAATTAGAAACAGCAACTACACCTTCCTTGATATCCTTATTTCCACTTTCTATTATTTTAACTGCTTTTGTTGTTTCCTCTGCAATTTCATTCGTTAACTTGCTTACCTCTTTAACAGACTGTGTACTTTGCTCTGCAAGCTTTCTAATTTCTTCAGCTACAACTGCAAAGCCTTTGCCTTGTTCACCTGCTCTTGCTGCTTCAATTGCTGCATTAAGCGCCAGTAAGTTCGTTTGATCAGATATATTATTAATCACATCTGCAATACTTCCAATACGTTTTGATAAGGCTTCTAGTGAAGTGATTGCTTTTGTAATTTTTTCAAATACATCCATGACTTTGTTGATTTTATCCCCCGCACTTTTTGAGAGTTGAACACCATTCTCAGCAACATCCGTGGTTCTTTGCGTACTTTCATTCACATGCTCAGTATTTTCTGAAACCTTCTGTACTTTATTATTCACATCTTTCATTAAGCTAGCAGTCTTTTCAATGGCTTCTGCTTGTTGTCCAGCACCTTCTGCTATTTGAGTAATTGTCTCTGTAACCTCTCTGCTACCTGCACTTGTTTCTTGGGAAGACGCCGAAAGTTCTTCACTTGAAGCCAACAGGTTTTGAGAAATATCTACCACCTCTGTAATTAATTTCCTCAAATTCTGTCCCATAGTATCAAATGCATTTGCTAGGTCACCAACCTCATCATTCGACTCTATTATCAATGAATGTGTGAGATCCCCACTAGCATATACATTTGCACCTTGTACAAGTTTCTTAATATTACTAACAAGTATTTTTGACATCACATATCCAATGAGTAAACCTGCAATAAGTACTAGTATCATCGAAACAACTTGTACGAAGGATGAAAATCTAAGAGCATCCTTCATGACTTTATACTCTTCAATTTTTTCATTTTCAAAAGAGACCCTAATTTCTTCTATCCTAGTTAAAAGCTTCCCTTTTTGTATGCTTGCTTCTTTGTTTAATGCTTTATATTTATAAGTACGATTCACTTCTGTTAAGGAAGTATCCTTAGTAATAACAATAATTTGGTCAAGATTTCCAACGAATTCTTTTATATCATTTTTCAATTCGCTAATTAATGCTTTTTCCTCTTCTGTATCAACCGCAGCATCAATTGCAGCAATGATTTTTTCTAGTTCAAGAATATGCGCTTGATAAGCTTCAATAACCTTAATATCATTATTCATAATGACATCACTTTGATAGCTATATGTAATTTCAATCAAATTTTTTAATTCATATGCCTTGTATAAATCCTCAACTCTTCTTTCACTGTCTGTGGATGCACCTTTTATTTCATTTGAAAGAAATATATTAAAAATATTACTTAACAACACGATTACTGTGATAATTGAAAATCCAATCATTATTTTTGCTGTAAGTGTCAACCGTCTTTTTTGCATGATATCCTCCTATTGTAAATATATATAGAACTAATTTAATTCTACATCTTTATTGAATCTGTCACAATGGCAATCATTGGACTACAGCTTATTTGCTTAGCTTTTCAGCGATTTCATAAATCATCTTTTTTGTAGCTTCCCACCCTAAACATGGATCCGTAATAGATTTACCATATACATTGTCACCAATTTCTTGAGCCCCTTCAACAATGTAGCTTTCAATCATCAAACCTTTAATATATTTTTTTAGCTTCTTATCATATATTCTATTATCGAGAATTTCTCGTGCAATTCTAGGTTGTTCTTTATACTTCTTATTAGAATTTGCATGATTTGTATCAATTATAATTGCAGGATTCATTAATTGACGCTTTTCATATTGTTCAATTACTCTCACCAAATCTTCGTAATGATAATTAGGAATATTCGTTCCGTAATGATTTACTGCACCTCTTAAAATTGCATGTGTAAGCGGATTTCCCAAGGTGCCTACTTCCCAACCACGAAATATAAATTCGTGTCCAACTTGAGCAGCCTTAATTGCATTTAACATTATGGAAATATCACCGCTTGTTGCATTTTTCATTCCGACAGGTACATCGATTCCGCTAACCGTTAAGCGATGTTGTTGATTTTCAACAGATCGAGCACCGATAGCAACATAGCTTAATATATCATCTAAATATGCATAATTTTCCGGATAGAGCATTTCGTCTGCACAAGTAAGATGCGACTCTCTAATTGCCCTAATATGCATATTTCTAATTGCTTTAATACCTTCAAATAAATTGGACTTTTCATTTGGATCAGGTTGATGTAACATCCCTTTGTAACCTTCACCAGTTGTTCTTGGTTTATTTGTATAAATACGTGGGATAATAATGATTTGATCCTTAACAATTTCTTGCATTTTTGCTAGCCTTTCAACATAGCTACACACTGTATCCTCATTATCTGCTGAACAAGGTCCAATAATCAGCAAAAACTTATCGCTTTTTCCTTCAAAAACCAAATTTATTTCAGCGTCTCTTTGTTTCTTAACCTCAACTAAATCCTTTGGTAAAGAAATAGCATTAAAAATCTCTTTTGGAGACGGCATTTCCTGTATATAAGAGAATGACATATTCATTCCTCCTTGTTTTATAAGTTATTTTCTTTCAAAACCAACTGCAAATATTCCAATTCCAAGTATACCCCTAAAAGTTGGTTAACCTGTATTATATATGAATTCAGCCGAAATTGTCAACCCAACTACCTAATATATATTCTTAAAATCAGCAAATTCGACAATATGCTCATATTTATATTGATAACTCCATTATAATATAGGATAATAAACTTATCAAATTGTTTGGAGGTTCAAAGGAATGAAAACTTACAAATGTACGGTATGTGGTTATGTTTATAGAGAAGAAAAGGGCGAATCAAGATGTGATGTGCCCCCGAATACTACTTTTGAAAATTTACCTGATTATTTCAGATGCCCTACCTGTAATGAAACCAAGATGGCATTTATTCCCAATACCAAAGAATAATGAAAGCTAAAAAATCAAAGCAATAAGTGGTTTACCTATAAGATACCATACAGCTGGCACCAAAATAGCCGGAAGCATATTAGCTGTCTTTACCCTTAGAATATCCAACATGGAAAGTCCTATACCAACAATTAGGATACCACCTACTATGGACATTTCTCTTATAATGTCTACTGATAGATAAGGCTCAATATAACTAGCAAACACAACGATAGTACCTTGATACAAAAGTACAGCAACAGCTGAAAAGACAACTCCAATACCTAGTGTAGTTGTCAGTATAATTGCGGTAATCCCATCAAGAACGGCCTTAGCAAATAACATATTATGATTATTTCTTAAACCGCTTTCTAAGGATCCGATAATTGCCATAGTACCAACACAAAAAATTAAGCTTGCAGTAACAAACCCTTGGGAAATATTATGCTCACCTTTACCGATTTTTTTTTGCAAAAAATCTCCTAAACCTTCAAGTCTTCTTTCAATACCAATCCACTCACCAACTAATCCTCCAATAACAAGACTTAAAATAAATAGAATAGATTCGCTATCTGGATTTAGCAATCCACTAATAGCTGAAGAAGTCCCAATAAACAAAACTGACAATCCAATACCGTGCATAACGATCTCTTTATACTTGTCTTTAAGGCCATTTTTTACTAATAATCCTAATAAACATCCAAGTACTATAGCAACTGCATTCACAATACTTCCTAACATAATGCACCCCTGTCTTTTTCTATTTTTATACTTCGCCATCTACCATATAATCTGCAATCAACAAATCAACAAACTGTCCATAACTTTTTATGCCATCTGGCTGATTGTATGCTTTAAGATAGGAATCATTTAACTGATTCACTACAGCTGATGCAGACTGGCTTTCGGCTTTTTCCCAAAACTCCCAATTATATGAACTATCTTCTAAAACCTTACCATCTATGCTTTTTACAAGTGAATAATACAACCTTGAATCTTCCTTTAATAGCGCGCTTCCAACATATTCCATTGCAGAAAAATATCCCGAATATTGAAACAACAGATCTTCATTATTCTTACATGCTAAAAAGCCAATATAGTTCGCAGCCTGTTCCTCTGCAAAGCCCTTCTGATGAGCTATTTCATGGCAGGCAGTATGTGGAAGAGTGAAGATCGGTGCTTGAATATTGATGGTTGGTTCCCCAATAAAAAACAAATAAACACCGCTATATCCACTCATCGTTTGAATTGGAGAAGAAAGCAATCCCTTTACTACTACCTTATCTTTCTTAATAAATTCATATTGTTTATTTAATTCTTCGTATCCTCTATATGCATTATGTAATATATCTCTTTTGCTGCTTAAACTATCTTCAGGCAATTCCCGCCTTAAACTATTCGTCTTAATTATTAAAGCTTCAAAGGTTGCAACTAGTGCTTCTTTGTTGTTTTTTTCAATTGGAAGAGACATTAAATCTTCAATATCAGTTCTATAATGATTAAGTAGCCACACACCATCAAAAATACAGGTTACCAAAACAATTGAAAATACAACATAAGATATGCCTAGAATTAGCTTGTCAAATTTTCTTTTGATCGTAAAATGTATTAGTTTAATCAGAACAATAAGTATTCCAATTATAAAAAACATGATGAAAATTTCTCCGACAGAAAACGGCACTATGTTAGATATACTTGTCAATAAATTAGATATGACTGGATATATGCCTCTAGAATACACCCTCTCTACAAGCTCCGCATGTTCACCTGCAAATTTAATTACAAAGGCTTTCAGACCTAACAAACAAAAGCTCAACACCCATAACATTAGAATCTTCTTGTTTTTCATAATAATCACTCCTTTAATTGGTTCAAAATTGGAGCTTTAAAATTGATCAAAGGGATATTCCGTCGTATCTATTGTAAAAGTCATAGATTTTCCTGTTTTTGGATGTTCAAAGGATAGAAGATGTGCAAATAGAGCAATGGAAAACCATTCTTTAGAGTCTATAAGACCAAAGGTCTCATTATACTTTGTATCACCCCATATCGGAAGTCCCACAAAAGACAATTGAACTCGTATTTGATGATGTCTACCTGTTATTAGTTTTATATTCAGAAGAGAGATTTCTCCCCACTTTTCAACTACTTTTGATTGTATAAATGAATATTCAAGGATAGACTTTTTAGCTAATGAGGTATTTTCTGTTACGACTCGAGATAAGTTATTTGTTTGTTTCATTAAATAATGGGTAAGCAACTCCCCTTCGTTTTTGGGTTTACCACAAACCACAGCCAAATATTCTTTCTTAATTTTGTTAAGCCTTATTTGCTCTGATAATCTAGCGTTCGCATATGGTGTTTTTGCAAATAGCATGACTCCGCCGACAGGTCGATCAAGTCGATGAATCAAACCAACATATGGCTGTTTATTATGATCAAGCTTTTTTTGCAAGTGCTCTTCAATTAATGTTAACATGTTCACATCCCCACTTCTATCCTTTTGAGAAGGGACTCCTGGGGCCTTTACTACTACTATAATGTGTTGATCCTCGAATAATATATTTAGATTCATCCTTAACCTCATTCCACCTATCATTGTTTAAATACCCTCGCCGTTATAGCGAGGGTATTTGATCTTCAAATTTTTTGATGCGTAGCCGATTTTCTTAACAACTGGAAAAGCGGCAGGTAGATACCAAGTATTATATCTCCGCGCAGCCGATTTTCCTAACTTCCTGAACTATAGTTAGGCGCTTCCTTTGTAATTTGAATGTCATGTGGATGACTTTCTTTTAAGGATGCTGCTGAAATCTTTACAAATTGGCCATTTTCAATTAAATCTTGGATAGAAGCAGAACCACAATATCCCATACCTGCTCTTAGGCCTCCAATTAATTGATAAATTGTGTCTTCTAGAAGGCCTTTGTAAGCAACTCTACCTTCAACACCTTCCGGTACTAATTTTTTCTCATCTTGTTGAAAGTAACGGTCTTTACTCCCTTTTTCCATTGCAGCTAAGGAACCCATACCTCTATAAACCTTGTATTTCCTTCCTTGATACAATTCTGTATCACCAGGACTTTCGTCACAGCCTGCAAATATACTTCCCAACATACATACATCGCCACCAGCCGCTATTGCTTTAACAATATCACCAGAATACTTAATGCCACCATCTGCAATAATTGGTACACCATAAGTCTTAGCTACTTGTGCACAATCATAAATTGCTGTTACTTGAGGTACTCCTACACCAGCTACCACACGAGTAGTACATATAGAACCAGGCCCAATGCCAACCTTAACCGCATCTGCCCCTGCCTCTATTAATGCCTTCGTAGCATCACCAGTAGCAACATTGCCTGCAATGATTTGCAAATCAGGATATTTATCTTTTATGCTCTTAACCGCTTTTAATACATGCATTGAATGTCCATGAGCCGTATCAACAACAATTATATCAACCTTTGAACCAACCAAAGCATCTACTCTTTCCATCATATCTGTAGAAACTCCAACTGCTGCACCAACTCTTAATCGTCCCTGTTCATCTTTTGTAGAATCAGGATATCTAATTGCCTTTTCAATATCCTTTATAGTTATTAATCCACTTAGATTTCCTTTTCCATCAACGATTGGCAGTTTTTCAATTCTATGTTTACCCATAACCTTTTTTGCATCTTCTAAGGTTGTACCTTCAGAAGCTGTAATCAAATTTTCAGTGGTCATTACTTCACTAATTTTTTTATTGAAATCTGTTTCAAATCTTAAATCTCTATTGGTCAAGATACCAACAAGTTTTCTGCTTCCAACTTCCGTAATCGGAACACCAGAAATTCTGTATTTAGCCATAAGTTCGTTTGCTTCATAAACATAATGTTCAGGAGACAAGAAAAATGGATCTGTAATAACACCATTTTCTGATCGTTTCACTTTATCTACTTCATCAGCTTGCTGTGCAGTGGTCATATTTTTATGAATAATACCAATACCGCCTTGTCTTGCTATTGCTATGGCCATTTTTGATTCAGTTACTGTATCCATGCCTGCACTCATAAGCGGTATGCTTAGTCGAATAGTTTTCGTTAAATTAGTTGAGATATTTACTTCTTTAGGCAAAACTTTTGAATGTGCTGGTATCAACAAAACATCATCAAAGGTAATACCCTCTTTAACAATTTTATGCATATAGAGCCTCTCTTTCGTAATAATAGTGACTTTTCCTAAGTTGTTTGTGAGTGTATCAAAAATTTCATTATTTGTCAATATCTTTTTCATCTAGTATAAGAATAGACGGTAAGACTGATAAATCTATTTCTTCGATTATTTGCATACTATCAGGATCTAATATCCTAATAAATGGTCTAGTAGGAAAATTCTCATTTATCTTTGAAACAATACCTATTTGATTATTGCTAAGTATTACTCCACTTCCTAATGGATATGGTGAGATGGAGTTTGTAAAGACTCTTACAATTTGTGGGTCAAAGCAAGTAAACGATTTAGCTATAATAACTTCAATGATTTCATAATGCTTCATTGTTGTACCAAAAGGTAAGTTGTACAGCAAGTTGTCATATTCATTTGCTATCGCTACGATACGTGCAAATTCATGTATAGCATCACCCTTCAAACCTAATGGAAAGCCTGTCCCATCAAACATCTCATGATGCATTCTTGCAACATTAGCAGATAATAAAGAGGCGTCAGGTATCTCTTGTATCATTTCAAAGCCTTCATCTGGATGTTGCTTATATATAGCAAATTCTTGATCTATGTAATCTTCTCTATAACGTGTACAATCCATTTTAATATTAACCTTACCTAAATCATGGAAAAGTGCACCTAAAGCTAAATGCTTAAGTTGTGTATCGTTGTATTTCATTTTCTTTCCTAATAAGCAAGAAATAACGGTTACATTTATAGCATGCAATAGAGAGTAGTCACTTTTGTTGCGAATTTCTTGCATACTAACCATAACTCTTGGATTAGCTACTATTTCTTTGATCATACTTTCAACCTGCTTAATAATCCCATCACTTGAGGTGAAGTATCCAGCTTTGATTTTTTTCAAACTATCTTGAAGCACTTTCTTTGTTGCTATCTTTGTTTCCTCTTTTATAAGTTCGTCATCAAGAATGCCTTTTGATAGCTCATCTTTAATATATATGTGTTGAAGACCAGTACCTATTATTTTTTCTATATACCGATCTGATAGCTCTACGCCTTCACTCAGTAGTATAATACCACTACTTGAATAAATTGGTTTTGAAATAACCATACCTTCTTTAAGCTTTTCCACATGGATTCTTCTCATAACCATACATCCTTTCAAATAGTTTTCTTATTATATTATATCTGAAAGACAATGTCGTTACAAGAGAATAAAATTAAATAAAATAAGACGTTGGCAATATTTTGCTACGTCTCATTTTATTTATGGTAATCAAATAATATTTAAGGAATATATATTTACATCATTCCCATGCCAGGTGCTCCACCCATTTGTCCCATACCCTTGTCAGACTCAGGATCATCAGCTACAATTGCTTCTGTAGTAAGTAATGTTGATGCAACTGAAGTGGCATTTTGAAGCGCGCTTCTTGCTACTTTTGTAGGATCAATAATACCTACTTTTACCATATCCACATAGGTTTCTGTTAATGCATCAAATCCAAAACCTATCTCTGATTCTTTTACTTTATTAACAACAACGGATGCTTCTAATCCAGCATTTGTAACAATTTGACGAAGTGGTGATTCTAATGCTTTTAAAATGATGATTGCACCAGTTTTCTCGTCTCCCTCTAAGGTTGCTATTAAATCTTTGATTTTCTTTGTAGCATGAATATATGCTGTTCCACCACCTGGAATGATACCTTCTTCAACCGCAGCTCTTGTAGCCGCTAATGCATCTTCCATATGAAGTTTCTTTTCTTGCATTTCAGTTTCTGTAGCTGCTCCAACCTTAATAACTGCTACTCCACCTGCTAATTTCGCAAGTCTTTCTTGTAATTTTTCTTTATCAAAATCTGAACTAGTTTCTTCTACTTGAACTTTGATTTGATTTATTCTTGCCGCAATCTCTGCTTTATCGCCTGCGCCGTCAACAATAATCGTATGCTCTTTTTGAATTTTTACAGTTTTTGCTTGACCAAGTAAATCTAAAGTAGTTTCTTTTAATTCAAGACCAACTTCTTCTGAGATTACTGTACCGCCAGTTAAAACCGCAATATCTTGAAGCATTGCTTTTCTTCTATCGCCAAAGCCTGGTGCTTTTACTGCTACGCAATTAAATGTGCCTCTTAATTTATTCACTACAAGAGTAGCAAGTGCTTCTCCTTCTACTTCTTCAGCAATAATTAATAGCTTTGCACCTGTTTGAACGATTTGTTCTAAAACAGGAAGGATCTCTTGAATATTGCTTATCTTTTTGTCAGTGATTAAAATATATGGATTATCTAAAACAGCTTCCATCTTATCCATATCAGTTGCCATATAAGCTGATAAATATCCTCTATCAAATTGCATACCTTCAACCAACTCTAGTTCAGTTTCCATAGTTTTTGATTCTTCAATGGTAATAACACCATCGTTTGATACCTTTTCCATAGCATCTGCAATCAATTGTCCTACTTCGTCGTCGCCAGCTGAAATCGCTGCAACCTTTGCTATTTGATCTTTTCCATTTATCTTTTGGCTCATACTAAGTACTGTTTCAACAGCCAATTGTGTTGCAGCTTTCATGCCTTTTCTAACAATAATTGGATTTGCACCAGCTGCAATGTTTTTCATGCCTTCATGAATCATAGCTTGAGCAAGAACTGTAGCAGTCGTTGTTCCATCACCTGCAACATCATTTGTTTTTGTAGCAACTTCTTTCACCAATTGAGCACCCATGTTTTCAAATGCATCTGCTAATTCAATTTCTTTTGCAATTGTTACACCGTCATTTGTAATCAGTGGTGTACCAAACTTTTTATCTAAAACAACATTTCTACCTTTTGGGCCTAACGTTACTTTTACTGCGTCTGCTAATTGATTAACACCTGATTCTAAAGCAGCTCTTGCTTCAGCACCAAATTTAATATTTTTCGCCATCTTGTTTTACCTCCATAAAAAATCTTTATTATTCAACAATTGCAAGAATGTCACCTTGCTTAACAATTATAAAGTCATCGCCTTCTAGTTTTACTTCTGTACCAGCATATTTTGAATAAATTACTTTGTCACCAGTTTTTACTTGCATAGTAATTTCTTTACCCTCAACCATGCCACCTGGACCCACAGCAATTACTTCTGCTTGTTGAGGTTTTTCTTTCGCTTGGTTTGGTATTACAATACCTGATTTTGTTGTTTCTTCAGCTTCAAGTTGTTTAAGTACAACTCTGTCTAATAATGGTACTAATTTCATAAGTCAACCTCCTTATTATTGGTTATGTTTTCCTGTTGTTAGCACTCTCTTGTGCCGAGTGCTAACTCAAGGTATATCTTATTAAATTCGTTTGCAATATGCAAACCTATTCAATAGCTATTACAACTAATTATATCCATTTATCTCCATTTATCTCACTCATGCTTAATTTTTCTTCATTTTCCTATTTTATTGTCTCTCGCATGATAAAATAAATATTGCTGTGCAAAACCTGCAAATTCACCAAAATAGTTTTTAGCAAATTCTTGAATTTTATCCATTTTTATTGTTTCCTGGAAATAATAGTATTCCACGATTCTTTTAACCCATACATCTGTTGGAAAAACTTCGTATCTGCAATACCCAAATAACAATACACAATCTGCAATTTTGTCCCCTACGCCTTTAATTGACTTGAGAATCGTTTTTGCTTCTTCATAGGGTAGAGCTTCCAATTTTTCAAGTACTATAGTACCTTCTGTAATATGTCGAACTGCATCCATGATATAGGTCGCTCTAAATCCTGTCTTTAAATCCTTGAGTTCTTCTTCTGTTGCGTCCTTAAGTTGGCTCGGAGTAGGAAAGGTATAATACTTAACCCCTAGGTATTCTCCCATATAATTTCCATACTTTATTGATAAGGCTTCGATTAGCTTTTTAATATGTGGAATTTGCTTTGTTTGAGACAAGATAAATGAAATAAGCATTTCCCAAGGGTCTTGTTTGAGTAGTCTTATGCCATGTTTCTCTGTTACAGCAGCCTTTAAGAAGGCATCCTTCTGGGCTAACAGGTTTTTAATAGCGCTATAATCTCTTTCTAGGTCAAAATAATTCTTCCAATTACTATTAAAGTCATCTTCCGAGCAATGAAAGGTGATTTGATCTTCTTCCTGTTTAACACGTAATAGCTTATTTTTCGCAATTATAATATATTCTTTTTCTGCTAGTTTATAAAATCTAAAACACTGACCGCATTCAAGTATTTGTTCAATGCAAAAATCGTTAAGCGTTAATACTACGTTCACCTAATCTTCACCTCTCTCTATTGTAAGCTAATTGTTTCACTAACATTCCTTTTTTATAACTAATTCGTTTCTTACCTGTTTAAGAACAAAGCGCTTGTCAGCGCGTTACATAATAATTTATGCTATCCAACGCTTTGTTCTATGCTTCGTGGAAAGTAGAACTTTCCTACTGGATAAAAAAAGTGCCTTAGTTGGCACCTTTTGCTTGCTTGATTAATAGCTTTGACTCTAAAGCTCTATCCTTTAATCTTCTACTTGCTGATTTTGAAACCATTACTTCTGATATCCACTTAAGTGCATCCTCATATAGTCCAACTCTTCTTGATAACTCACCTATTAAAAACTTAACTGTAAGTTCATCAAGTCCCATTGTTGGAAATTTCTCCTGATGATGAGCTATTTTAAAACCTTCTAAGGCATGTTCAAGAAATGTCTTTTCACTAAGTTGATATTCTTCAATTTTTTTAGCATCACAATTTTTTTCTTGTTCTAAATAACCTCTATATAACCAAGCTATCTTTAGGCAAAGAAAAGCCTTCTCACAATCACTAACCTCTATTACTATAGCGTCTAATAATGCTAGCTTATATCTTTCTATTGCTATTTCATAGTTGTAAACATCCGGATAATCTCGGCCAACAAATTGATGAGATATATTTGTCTTAATTAATTCTATATTTTTTGGAGTAATTGATAAGAATCTTTTCTTAAGTGCTGCATACCCACAAGTATTGCAAACAGCAACTTCATACAAAGACGGATCAACCACATCGTATATTGGTCGTAAGTCTAAATCTGTTTTAACTAATCTTATTTTTCCTGATTTAATTGTTCTAAACAACACTTCACTACCGCATACAGGGCACTTAATCTTAGCAAAATAGAGAATGCTTTCTATTTCAAATTTTTTTTCTTTCTGAATAATTTGAGGTTCTTGAAGTTTCTTTTCCGCTTCAAATACTTGAAACTTTTCTGTACTTCCAAGGCCAAGATTTGCTAAATCAGAAAATATATCTGCCAATATTATCACCTCTTTTGCATACTTAGTCTGTTTTATAAGAATTCTTAAGTGAAACGATTCTATTAAAAACGATATGGTTTTCACTCGTTTCTTTTGAATCAACAGCAAAATAGCCATGTCTTAAAAACTGAAAACGTTCTCCAATTACAGCCTCTTTTAATGCTGCTTCAGCAAAACAATTGCTAATGATGTGCAAGGATTTTTCATTAATAATGAATTCTTCAGGTTGTGCTTCCACCTCAACAAATAAATGATCGTATAATCTCACCTCAACTTGTATTGATTCTGAAGCACTTACCCAATGAAGAGTTCCCTTTACTTTTCTTTCGGAAAAACCAGTGCCACTTTTTGTCTTTTGATCATAAGTACATCTTAACTCTATTATTTCACCATTGTTATCTTTAATGACTTCTTCACATTTAATAAAGTAGGCATGTTTCAATCTTACCTCATTACCTGGAAACAACCTGAAATATTTTTTTGGAGGATTCTCCATAAAATCATCACGTTCAATATAAATTTCTCTCGTAAATGGCACCTTATGATTGCCTAATGCTTCATTATCCTGATTATTTTCAACATCTAGCCATTCAACTTCGCCTTCAGGATAATTCGTAATCACTACCTTAAGCGGATCTAATACCGCCATCATACGCTTTGCTTTTAGCTTGAGGTCTTCTCTTACACAATATTCTAGCATTGCAACATCTACAGTACTTTTACTCTTCGCAATACCAATTAAATCACAAAAATTTCGAATAGATTCTGGTGTATATCCTTTTCTTCTAAGCCCAGATATAGTTGGCATTCTTGGATCATCCCAGCCATCTACCAAGCCTTCTTCTACCAAAGCTCTAAGCTTTCTTTTACTTGTTACAGTATTCGTAAGTTCTAAACGTGCAAATTCTATTTGCCTTGGAGGATTAGGCCATTCTAATTGCTCTAGTATCCAATTATATAAAGGCCTATGATCTTCAAATTCTAAAGAACATAAGGAATGTGTTATGTTTTCAATTGCATCCTCAATTGGATGTGCATAATCGTACATTGGATAGATACACCACTCATCACCAGTTGTATGATGTGTTACATGAGCTATTCTATAAATAACTGGATCTCTCATATTGATATTTGGAGAGGTCATGTCAATTTTAAGCCTAAGAACTCTTGTTCCATCTTCAAATTCACCAGTCTTCATTCTCTCAAATAAATCTAAATTTTCCTCAATAGAACGGGTTCTATAAGGACTTTCTTGTCCAGATTCAGTCAATGTACCTCTATAATTTCTTATTTCCTCTGCTGATAAATCACAAATATATGCCTTACTCTTCTTAATGAGCTCGACAGCACATTCATAAAGCTTTGCAAAATAGCTAGAAGCATAATACAGTCTGTCTTCCCAATCAAAGCCTAACCACTTAACATCCTCCATAATAGACTCAACATATTCAATGTCTTCTTTCGTTGGATTTGTATCGTCAAACCTTAAATTACATAAACCATTGTATTTTTCTGCTGTTCCAAAATCTATACAAATAGCTTTAGCATGTCCTATATGCATATATCCATTAGGTTCAGGAGGAAATCTTGTATGAACCTTTGAATATATACCATCCTTTAAATCTTGATCAATAAAATTTTCAATGAAATTCTTTGAAACCTTTTCTTCGGATTGCTCAATTGCCATTCTAATTCGCTCCTTAAATATCACTATTTATGAAATATGATTCATTGCTCTCTAAAAATCATCACTTCTTTATAATTCCCCAGATGTCCTTTGGTCTTATCATATAAAAATTGTCAATACTTTATGCACTATACTTCCGTTTCGTCATATTATAATAGCACATTTCACCTTATGTTTCAAAGGTTTTTGAATGTTCTAAATTGTTATTAAGAGAAAGAGCCTAAAAGGCTCTATTGAATATCTGCTTTATAATGTTCATATGCTTTCACATCCGCAAACTTATGTATATAACCACAGTCTAAACATATATAATTTGATGTATAGAAATCTGATGGTTTTTTTAATTCCAGTTCTTTCACAAGTAAAACCACATTTTTAGTTGGCCTTCCCTTCTCTAATCGATTGCTTCCACAAAATAAACATTTACGTTTCTTTAGTTTATCCATAATACGTATACCTCCCCAGTAAGTAAAATAACGAAACTAAAATTATAAGTTTTATTTTACCATCTATAAGGCTATTTGTCAAAATTTGACTCTTTAACGATTCCACCTTCTTCTAGCTTTTCATCTGGTGATAGAATGACCTTTTCTCCTATCATAAGACCACTTATAATTTCAACTTGCCTTTCACTTTCAACACCCTTCTCCACTGCTCTGAGTGCCGCTACTCCTTTTTCAATTACAAAAACATGGTCTTTTCCTTCAATTTGGAACATAGCATTTTCAGGTATTAATAGAGCCTTTTCTTTCTTATCTATTATTATCTTAACATCCAAATCATAACCTGGTCTTAAGCTCTGTAACTTATCTTCAATTTTGATTTCTGCTTTAATTCTTTTTTGTTCAACGCCTAAGTCTGATATTTTACTGAAGGCTTGTGGATATATTTTTATTACTGTTCCTTTTACATCTAAAATACCTAAATCACTGTTCTCAATTTTTACCGGTGAACCTTCGGAAATGCTACCAATATCTTCTATCAATACATCACTTTCAATATATAATTCTCCTAAATATCCCATTTCAATAATCGCTGTGCCTGGTTGGACAAAGCTGCCGATACTTATGTTTTTAGAAAATATTGTACCATCGAAAGGTGCGGTAAAAGCAAAATCACCTTCATTGCTCTTTAAGGCTTCAATTTGAAGATCCAACTGTAGTAGTTGTGCTTCGAATCGGTTTGAAATATTAGAAGATATTGGCTTTCTAGATAATTCCAAATCCAATTTAACCTTTTCGATTTCTGTTTGTTCTGATTCAAATTTAAGCAAGAGATCTTGATAAGCTTGAGCACTAATGATTCCTTCATCTAATAATTCCTTTTGACTATTTAAAACTCGATTTGACTCCTCAAGCTTTTTTTCCAGATCTGAAAGTACTAGTTCTAATTTTTTAATTTGTGTTTCATCAACTGGTTTAAGTGCATCTCTGTACTCTGCTCTAACCGCAGTTTTCTGTGCTTCTAAAATGCGAATATCTCTTTCCTGATCTTCACTATCTAATCTAACCAATACTTCACCTTTTTTTACTTCATCTCCAACTTCAATGAAAACCTCCATTACCTTTCCAGATAAATTTGCATATACTGTCTCCTGTTGTCTAACCATTACTGTGCCTAGTTCTTCAACGTACTTTTCTATACTACCTTCATAAACCTCATAAGCCTCTACCTCAAGAGCGGAATTTTTGGATTGCGCAAAATAACCAATGATCCCTAGTACAGTTATTATGCAAATGATACCGATGATTTTTTTCATACTTTTCATTTTCTTTATTGGTTTTGTTTTTTTCATATTATCCAAACTTTTCTTATCCTTGTTTTCCATTTTTTCCATGCTTTTCATTTTTTCAGTCTTTTTAAGCCTTTTCATGATTTTTCACATCCTTCAATTAAGATATTCTATTTTTCAAAGCATCTAAAAAGTTCAATCGATAAATCTTTCTTATTGTAGCAAGCTGTGCTATTACTACAAAAGATAAGGTTGCGATTGCAGTTACAACATAACTACTATTTTCAATGATAAGTGGAATGGTTACCATTTCCATAGCCAAAGAGGATATCATTCCCTTACACATGCTATAGCCTAAAGGCATTCCAATCAATATGCCAAAGAAAGCCATTAAACCATTTTCCCTACTAACCATTTTATAAATTTCTTTCTTATCAAAACCCAAAACTCTTAGTGAAGAAAATTCCATCACTCTTTCACTAATGCTTATAACATTAACATTGTACACGATTGCAAATCCAAGTATACCACCAAATATCATCATTACACCTACGGAATAGATCATGGTATCCATAAATTCCAGAAAACTGTTTTTCATATCTTCAATGGATTGTACCTGCTTAATGTTCTTCACATCTTTAAGCTTAGTTACTACCTCATCCTCTGAATCAAGCAACACTCCTGTTATTAAGCCCTTTTCGCCAATATGTGTATTCATTGTATCAATTGTCATATAGGCATTCGTACCTAAATACTGCTTAACTATACCTTTTACATTTATGTATGTATCCTCTCCATTTGGTAAAAAGCTCTTCATAAGAATATCATCACCAACCTCAACTCCAAGGGTTGTAGCAAGTCTATCTGCTAATAAAACCCCATCTCTTGGCAAAAATATTTTTTCTCCAGACATGTTTTCAAAGTGGTAAAAGTTTGTATTCTCAGGTAAAGCAATGATACTAACTGCTTTCTTTTTCCAACCATTGACAAGCTCAAAAGGTATCTCTGTTTTAGGTTCGATGGTATCTACATCAATCAATTGTCTCACTTCTCTGATTACCGAATCATCCATTGGTCCACTAAAATCAATATTATAACCCATAGTCTGATACTCACCGTACTGGAGCAAAAAAATATTCGTCCAAACTGTTGACATGAATATAGGTACCATTGTGATTGAATAAGTTAATGCAATACCAAGAATTAAAAAAATAGCCCTCTTTTTTTTCCTGAGAATGTTTCTAATTACCATTTTCCAGCTAAAAGAAATTCTGTTCCAGATAAATTTGATTTTCTCCAACCATATTCTATGCCCAACCTTAGGTGCCTCTGGTTGCATTGCACTTGCTGGCAAAATCTTAAGAACACTTCTTGCTCCAATTAATCCAGAAGCTATACAAAACACACTAGTCAATAAAATTCCATACACAAAGTATTTTTCATATAGTGCCATTTCAAACATTGGGATATTCATATACATAATATATAGATTCGTAAAGGCTGCTGACATCGGTATGCTTAATACCATTCCTATCATTGATCCAAGTAGCCCAATCACAAGTGAAAACTTAGTATAATGCATAAGAATGCTTAAATTGTTATAACCAAGTGCTTTCATCACCCCAATTGACATTCTATCGTTTTTCACTATTCTTGAAAGCATTATGTTAATAATAATTGCAGCAACAATAAGAAACAGCAACGTAATAGATGTAGCCATAGTTTCTAATTGCGCTACCTCTTGCATCATCATACTGTGACTTAATTGATTTTCTCGCTTCACGATACGCTTTACACCATATCGGTCTAATTGATCCTCAATCTCATCAACAATGCCATCCACACGTTTGGCATATTCTGGATTTATTTTAATCATGATTTCATTGTAGCTGCCCTGATATCCTAATGTAGTTTGAGCAAAATCTTCAGTAACGTAAAGAATTCCAAATTGTTCTGGCGCTGGTAACAAGGTTTGTTCATTTTCCATTAAATAAATATACTCTGGGCTACCCACGATACTGATTACATCTAAAGGATATTCTCGTCCAGAAATATAGGGACGTACCTTGTCTCCTACCTTAATACCTCTTGCATCGGAAAATTGTTGTAAAACAGCAGCTTTCTTAGCGTTGTTTTGTAGTTCCTTTCCCTCAGCTATATATAAATTATTAATCTTTTTTTCTTCATTGGGCATGGATACAATACGTACTCTAACTTTTTCTTTTGGATCTTCCACTCTTAACGGAACATCAGCACTTATTCTTCCTTGTACTGATTCAATACCCTCTATCGTATATAGATGATCAATTGCCGTCTTAGGCACACGTACAACCTCAATAAAAATGTCACCAAAATTTGTCACTTCATAATAGTGGTAAATGGAATTGTACAAATTATCTGACACCATATTAAAAGATACATAAATAGTTAAGGCTATAATCACCATGATGGATATTGAAAAAAACTGCCCTTTAGAGTGCTTGATTAGTCGTAATAATCTTACATCTAGTTTCTTCATCACCATTCAATCCCTTCTGGAGGTATCGGATTATCATTTACTTTTGTTTCAACAATTTCTCCACTTCTCATTTTAATCACACGATCCGCCATTGCTCCTATTGGCATATTATGTGTAATAATTACAACCGTTTTTTTATATTCTTTATTAATCTTTTTAAGTAGTGCTAGTATTTTTATTCCGGTATTAAAATCTAACGCACCCGTAGGTTCATCACAGAGCAGTAAGGACGGGTTCTTTGCAACAGCTCTTGCAATAGAAACTCTCTGTTGTTCACCACCGCTCATTTGCGCTGGAAAATGATCCATTCTATCTCCAAGGCCTACTGCCTCTAAAACTTCCTGAATATCTAATGCATCCTTGCATATTTCTGTCGCAAGTTCAACATTCTCAAGCGCTGTTAAATTGGACATCAGATTATAAAACTGAAATACAAAGCCTATTTTTTCTCGGCGATATACTGTTAGCTTTTTGTCGTTATAATCAGTGATATCCTCATCTTCCATAATGACCTTCCCATCAGTAGGCAAATCCATACCTCCTAAAATGTTCAAAAGGGTACTTTTACCAGAGCCACTTGGACCTAAAATAACTACAAATTCGCCTTGATATAAATCTAAAGATACTTGATTTAAAGCAGCTACAGTAACTTCTCCCATTTGGTAGATTTTACTAATATTTTCAACTTTCATTAGCAGTTCTTTACTATCCATTTCGATTCACCTCCGTACTACCTAGTAGACCATATTTTAAAAAATCAAATAAATTTTTTGTCATTTTCTCTAAATCTTCATTCGTTTCAATATTAACAAAATATTTTCTTCCAATTACTTCAAGCATTGTAATCAAAGTATCAGCAATAAATTCTGAATCGTTGCCTCTAATCTCTCCTTTTTCCATACCTTCAATAATTATGTGCTCAAATATTTCTTTGTTTTTTTTATTTTTTTCTATTAATATTTTGTCTATAATTTGTGGCATTGACAATGTGTCTTTATAGAAATCAAGACTGAAAAGCTTTGCCCCTTCTAAAGAATATTGTAGTAAATAATTAATTTTCTCGAGAGCCCCTGGTATTTCAAGTAATTGCTTGTTAATTACCTCAAAGTGTTTGTTCATTAAATCAAGAATAATCGTCACAAATAGCTCCTCTTTCGAATCAAAATGCTTGTAAATAGTCATTTTGCTGATACCCGTTACTTCAGCAATTTGATCCATTGAAACTGCTTTATAACCCATTTGAGTAAATAACTGCTCTGAAGTTTCCATTAATTTTCTATACTTCATTTTACTTTTACTAGACAATTAGAACACCTCTATCATCATTAACTTTGTACTATTTTTAACTAATAGTACATTTTAATTATAAGCCTATTGCGAACAATTTACAATAGTTTTCAAATGCTTAAGTTTGTTTTTACTTATCCCATTGTTTTCCAATATAAAATACTTCCCATTGCCCATAATAAGTTTGAAGTTCTTTATCAACTATTTCTTTTTCTTCAAAAAGTTCCCTAAGTGTAGTTGCCTCTGCATTATGAACAAGCATGGCTTCCTCTAGCTCTTTTATTCTTAATTCTTTTTCTTCTATTTGTTTTTCTAACAGTTCTAGCTTTTTGGCTTGAACTGATACATTTACAAGTTTATTTTGAGGCTTTTGTGCTGGTAGTTTCTTAACTTCTTTTGATATCCCAATACTAAGTTGACTAAATTGCTTCCCTAGATACTTTTGATTTTCCTCTAAAAAATAGGTGTAATCGCCGTTATAAGTTTTCACTCTGTTATTTTCAATAGCCATCATCTTATCGGCAACCTTATTTATAAAATAACGATCATGTGATACAAATAATAAGGTTCCTTCAAAGTTTAAAAGGTTTTCCTCTAGAACCTCTCTTGAATCAATATCTAAATGGTTCGTAGGTTCATCAAGAATCATGAAATTTACGCCTTCAAAGGTCAAGGAACAGAGCTTCAATCTACTTTTTTCTCCACCCGATAAAGATTTGATTTTCTTATTCACATCTTCTTTTATAAATAAAACCTTTGCTAGTAGAGACCGTGCTTCTCCTAAGGATAAATTGTGTAGACGTGAAAAATACTCAAGAACTGTTTGTTCTTCATTCTCATAAACAACATGTTGTGATAAATAACCTATTTTAACCCTTGAACCGATTTTTACATTGCCCTCATCTGGTTGTAGCTCACCAAGTATCAACTTCAAAAGCGTTGTTTTGCCACTACCATTTATTCCAACAATACATACGCTATCTTGATAAAAGATGTTTAGATCAACATCTTGAAGAAGATTTTTATCACCAAAGCCCTTACTAAGACCTTTTGTTTCTAGAACGATCTTACCTGTTCTACTCACCATATTTCCACCTAAACGAACCTTTCTTTTTTCAAAGATCGGGCGATTTAACACATCTATTTTTTCAAGACGCTTTTCAAGTTCCTTAGCACGTCGAAACATTTTATCACTATCCCTCATCACCCCCCAAATACGATAACGCTCAATTTGTCTTTCCATATTTTCTATTTTCTTCTGCTGATTTTGATATTTCTTATACTCCAGTAGGAATCTTCGTTCCTTTTCCACTACATAATAACTGTAATTACCTAGATATAGCACAGCTTTATCAAATTCCAGCTCTACAATTTTACTTACTACGCTATCTAAGAAATAACGGTCATGTGACACGATAAGAACAGAGCCCTTGTATTCTTTTAAGAAACCTTCGAGCCATTCTATTGCGACTAAATCCAGGTGATTTGAGGGTTCATCTAACAACAAAATATCTGGCTTCTCCAATAAAATTTTCGCAAGAATGACTCTTGTTTTCTCTCCACCGCTAAGCTGTTCAAAAAGCATTTCCTTCATCACGTCACTAATTTGAAGTCCTTCCGTAATTTTGCTAGTCATTGTTTCAATTTCATAACCCCTTAGGGCTTCAAATTGTTCTGTCAAACGACCATAGCTCTTAATTGCTTTTTCTAAAGCTTCTCCCTGAAGTTCAATGAATTGTTCTTCATAAACCTTCATATTCTTTTTGATTTTATACACATCTTCAAAGGCAAGATTAATTACCTCCCTAGTTGTTGCTGCTTTATCAAAAAGCGGGATTTGATTGAGATACCCTACCTTAACATCTTTACGAATGGCTATATCTCCTTTTTGATAGTCTTCTATTCCCATAACTATTTTCAGAATGGTTGTTTTTCCGCAGCCATTCTGTCCGATTAGGCCAATTCTTTCACCTGTCTTTATATCAAAAGAGATATTTTCAAATATTTTATTGGCGCCAAACAGTTTCGTTAAATTATTGATACTACATTCAATCATTTTTATTTTCCTCACTTTTCCCGTAGTCTAAAAAAAATCGCAAAAAATCCCAAAGCCTATCAGCCTTGGGATATCATTCCGATCTATAAGTTAAACAGTAAATACCGCTACTCTTAATTAAAATGTATTGACCAAAATACTCATATGGTTTTTATATATACTATTAAATTTGGACAGAACTATAGTGCTCATTCGAGAAATCGATGTCATTATAGATTCAAATTTAATCCATCTAAGTGTTTTGTTCATGGTTTAACCTTTCAAAAATTTATTATACTGATTTTATTATATGTTAAAATAAGTTTATGGTCAAGGAATTTTTTACCTGTAGAAAAGAACAAAATCAGCTACACCAAGTTTACATTTCTTTCTACCGGCCACATTTCCGGTTTTTATGCAGAACCTTCCTATATTAAAAAAAAATATGTATTACACATATATGCATACATATCCCTTAGAAGCTGATAATGGGATTTGAACCCATGACTTCTACATTACCAATGTAGTACTCTACCACTGAGTTATACCAGCCAATTTCTCGAATTTATAGGAAGAATAATGATTATTCTTGTTTGTCTTTAATAATCTGTTCAACTTTCTTTTTAATGCGCTGTAATGCATTATCAATCGACTTGATCGGTCTACTAGTCATCTCAGCAATCTCTACATAACTAATCCCATCAACATACAATTGCAAAATTTCATTTTCCATTTTGCTTAATCTCTTAGCAAGCTCGTCTTCGATAATATGTCTGTTTTCTTCTCCAATAAATACTTCTTCCGGATCAACAATTTTACTAGAGGGCATTACCTCCAACATATCAGTCTTATCATTGTCTTCCTCGAAAATGGGCTTATTCAGTGAAACATAAGTATTAAGAGGTACATGTTTTTGTCTTGTTGAAGCCTTTACAGCAGAAATCATTTGTCTTGTTACACATAAATCAGCAAAAGAATAAAAAGACGCTTCTCGGTTAGGATTGTAATCCCGGATCGCTTTAAATAAACCAATCATACCTTCTTGAATAATATCATCTTTACTAGCTCCTATCAAATAATAGGATTTAGCTTTTCTTTCTACAAGAACCTTGTACTTATTCATTAAAAAATCTAAGGCAAAATCATGCCCTCCTCGAACAAGTCCAACAAGCTCTTGATCATTATACAACGGTAACTCTTCAAATGCAATAACTTCTCCCAAAAAACCACCTCCAATTTATTCCCTTCTTTTTTTCTCCATCCACTCTAGTACTGCAACGTCCAAGTGGCCTTCTAACCTATTATTGTTTAATCTAATGTTTTCTATGTATTTTTTTCTAATATTTTCTTTAATACTTCTAACTTCTTCTTGAAGCTCTCTGGCAGATACTCTTGTAGCTCCTTGCGCTAAAATAATAATCTGTTCAAGACCATCCGAGGTTGCTACTCTAACTTTAGTCGCCTTAGACCTAAGAGAGGCAATTCTTTCAATATAATGATCTGCAGTTTCAGCATCTTTCGTATATACAACCTCAACATTATGGTGTTTTTGATTTTTTCTTTGACCACGCTTAACCTTATGTGCATCAAATACAATGATTACCTCATTATGGTAATAGCCTTGAAGGTTAGACATTTCTTCAATAAGCTTAGTTCTGGCATTTTCCAAACAATCTGTCTCAACAATTACTCTAAGGCTGTCCCACGCATGTATGATATTGTATCCATCGACGAGTAATAGTTCTTTTGCCAAAATCAACCGCCTTTCATACAATTTATAGTAATATCTAGTATACTACATAGTGTTGATTTTGTTAAGCCCTATCCTAAAATTAGTTTACATATTTACCCGAATGGAATGCGGAGGTTTCGTAACATTGAATACCTTCTAGCTAAGAAAATCTCTTTGTCTAAGAGCCTCATAAACCAAAATAGAGGTTGCAACTGATACATTAAGAGAATCAATATCACCCTTCATTGGTACTTTCGCAATCAAATCACATTTTTCTTTTACTAGTTTACCAACACCAGCCCCTTCTCCTCCAACTACAATAGCCAAAGGTCCCTTTAAATCTACTTTATACATTAATTGACCATCCATATCTGCACATGCAATCCATAAACCTTGTTTTTTAAGGTCTTCAATAGTCCTTACAATGTTGGTAACTCTTGCAACTGGAGTGTATTCAATAGCACCAGCAGAGGTTTTAGATACTGTTGCAGTTAATCCTACCGCTCTTCTTTTAGGAATAATTACACCATGTACTCCTGCAATATTCGCAGTCCTTAAAATAGCGCCTAAATTGTGAGGGTCTTCAATGCTGTCAAGAATAATAACAAAAGGAGGTTCCCCTTTATCCTTTGCTATTTGAAGAATATCTTCTACCTCAACATAATCATATGCAGCGACATAGGCAATTACTCCTTGATGCTTATTGGTGTTAGATATCTTATCCATCATTTCTTTTGTTTCAAATCGAATTACTACGCCTCTTTTTCTCGCCTCTGCTACAATCGTTTTAATTGGTCCACTTTGTTGTTCAGAGTCAATAATAAACAATTTATCAATACTACGATCTGCCTTTAATGCTTCAACTACTGCATTTCTACCTTCAATGATTAATTCAGAATTTTCCATTTTTATCCCTCTTTCTTAAATCTATGTTTATAGTAATTTTTTTCTTTCTAGGAAACCAATAATTTTCTTATGTTTAGGAAGCAAACTTAATTCTTCTCTTGTAAAAGTTTTTGTAAATAGGAGTACCCCAAAATAGAATATAATACCCACAGAAACAGTTAGCAATGTTGCAATTGCATTGTTAATTCCATTTAATTCTCCACCTGCATTGCTTAACAAGATTTCTAACCCTGAAAATACACAAAATACAGTTATGAGCATTACTATTGTCGCAATCAAAGGTTTTATAAAAACCGATAACTTGTCTAGTTTGAAGGAGATATGCTTCTTAAGCACACAATAATTAATGATTAAAATTACTAGATAATATGCTATTGAAGCTAATGCAGCTCCAACTCCCTTTAAAGAAGTTGTTATTAACAAATTATTTAGGATAATTTTCACTATGATTGCTATTCCTAATGCAATGATAGGTATGTATTGCTTAGAAATACCTTGTAATATTCCCGCTAAAGTTTGTCCAACTATCATGAAAACTAAACAAATACTAAACATTTGCAAATAAATAAATCCACCTGGACTTGTGGGGTAAAGCATTCTCATAATTGGTTTTGCCAACATAAACAATCCAATAGCTGCTGGTAAGGCTAGCATTACGGCTAGCTTAAGGCCTTGCTGAACCTTGGAACTTAACTCTTGTGTACTTTTCGTTGCTGCTGCTTCAGAAATAGCAGGAATGATACTCGTTGACAATGCAATACTAATTGTCAATGGAAAATTAATAACACTATAGGCCTTGGCCATTTGTCCTACTACTTCTGATGCATATTTAGTATTATACCCTATTTTTGCAAGTTCTGGATAAAGAGTAAAGCTATCAATGGCATTCATAACTGAAAACACTGCTGCTGCTATGGAAACTGGAATAGCTAACACAAAAATTCTTTTTAATTGTGAAAGATAACTTCTATTATTTTCAATTGATTTATCTTCTTTTATCAGGCTTTCATATTTACTGCGCTTAGTCCTAAATATAACTACCATAAAAATTGCAGAAATGATAAAACCAATCGAGGTACCTATTGCCGCTCCTCCGACTGCCTTAGACAACAAAGCACCTCTATTTAACAGTATAAATACAAGTGATATCCCAATGATTACCTTGGAAATATTTTCAATGATTTGCGATACCGCTGTCGGAAGCATAACTTGAAAGCCTTGGAAGTACCCTTTAATGGCACCTGCTATAGATACAAATACAGGTGAAATAGCAAAGCCCCAAATAACATATTTAAATCCTTCACCAGTTGAATCAATCATACTCTTTGCTCCAACTAGCATAATCAAAGTAATCAGAATTCCAAAAACAATACTAATGATCAAAGTATCCTTAAAGGTCTTTCTAGCTCCCTTGATATTTCCTACAGCAACATCTTCAGCAATTAACTTTGATAATGCATTTGGTATGCCAATAAATCCTGCGGCTATTAAAATAGAGAAAATAGGAAAAACCGTTTGATATAGTCCAATCCCTTCATCTCCTACAAGATATACCAACGGAATTCTATAAAAAACACTAACAAATTTTGCAACAATTCCTGCCAAGGATAAAATAATGGCACCTTTTACAAATCGTTCTGGTTGCTTTGACATCCTTTAACTCCTTCTGATACTAAATCTGTCATGCGCTTAAAATCCTTTTTTAAATATAAATATCCTATTAAGGTTTCAAAACCCGTTGCGGTACGATAATCAATAAGAGAAGCATTTTTGGCCTTTGTTGCAGATTTTGCATTTCTTCCCCGTTTAAATATATTCAACTCTTCTTCAGTCAACATACTTTCAACTATATAATAGATTTCTGCCTGCGCTGATGCTTTCACTAAATCCTTAGCCATTTTATGCATTTTATTAACCTGCATATTGCCTTCATTGACAATTACTGTTCTAATCATCATTTCATACACAGCATCTCCTATATAAGCAAGTACAAGGGGCGAATATTGATTCAGCTTAATTTCTTGTATATTAAATTTTTCTTCAAAATAATCTAAAAAATTATCCACACGTCACCTCAGTTTATACTCTTTTGTATTTAACGCCTTCTCTTGTATCTTCTAATGCAATTCCTTCTGCTTCAAGCAACCTTCGTATTCGGTCTGCTTCTGCAAAATCTTTGTTCTTCTTCGCTTCTTTTCTAAGTGAAATCATTTCTTCAATGTGTATAATTTCAGCATCACTAAACTCAACTTCTACATCTTCCATTAAGTTCAAACATAATACTTGGTCGAAGTCTTGGATTAAATGAAGCTTTTCCACATTATTAAGGGTTGAAGCTTTCATTACATCGTGAAGTACTGTAATGGCATTAGAAATATTCAAATCATCTTCTAATTGCTCCTTAAAGCTATTCCTATATGCCTCAATCTTATCTGTAATTTGATCCGTGGTATTCACATCTTTTTTCAATACAATGACTCTAGACTTCAGCTTATCGTAAGCTGTTTTTGCCATCGTTAAGGATTCAAAGGAAAATACCAGCTGTTTGCGGTAGTGTGAATTCAATACGAAAAATCTATATACAATTGGGTCATATCCTTTTTTCTCAAGTAGGCTTATTGTTAAAAATTCGCCTTTTGATTTGCTCATTTTACCTGTTTGATCTAATAAAAATTCTCCATGCCACCAGTAATTTACCCAAGGCTGTCCTGTGTAGCTTTCTGTTTGAGCAATTTCATTTGTATGATGCACCGGTATGTGATCAACTCCACCACAATGGATATCTAAGGTTTTACCTAGATGTTTTAATGCTATCGCTGAGCACTCCATATGCCAGCCAGGATAGCCAATGCCCCAAGGTGAATCCCATTTCATCGCTTGGTTTTCAAATTTTGATTTTGTGAACCAAAGAACAAAATCTTGTGGATTTTTTTTATTATCATCTTGAGATACATCATCTCTGGCACCAACTTGCAAATCTTCAAGATTCATCTTGGTTAGTTGCGTATAGTTTGGAAACTTAGAAATATCAAAGTACACATTTCCATTCGTAAAATAAGTAAACCCCTTTTCTTCAAGAACAAGAATCATATCGATATAGTCGGCAATATAATCCGTCGCCTTTGCAATAATATTTGGAGTCTTGATATTTAGCTTCATACAATCTTCGAAAAAAGCTTGGGTATAAAAATCCGCAATTTCCCAGACTGTTTTATTTTCTCTTTGAGCACCCTTAAGCATTTTATCTTCTCCGTCATCAGCATCAGATTCTAGATGCCCAACGTCTGTAACATTCATTACTCGTTTCACTTCGTAACCAATGTACTCTAAGGTTTTTTGTAAAATATCTTCTAAAATATACGTTTTCAGATTACCGATATGTGCAAAGTGATATACTGTAGGTCCACAAGTATACATACCTACTTTTCCTTCTTCTACCGGTGTAAATGTTTCGATTTGTCTTGATAAGGTGTTATAAAGCTTCATTTGTAAACCTCTCTCTATTTAGATTATCTATTACTTTCTTCAGGGACTGAACAATCACAGCCATTACATCTTTCTTCATTAATACATTCTTTTTCTTCATTTGTTAACCCACCTAGCTTATTTTCAATATGCTCTATTCGATGAGTAAGTCTACACATTTCCATCTTTACAGGGTCTGGCAAATGTACTTGATCTAGATCATCATTTGGATGAACCTTTGCATTGTTCAATTTTACTATTCTGCCCGGTATACCCACAACTGTTGCATAAGGTGGAATATCTCTTAAGACCACAGATCCAGCTCCAATTTTGGAATCATCACCAATTGTAATCGATCCAAGAATTTTAGCACCTGCACTAACCATAACATTATTTCCGATTGTAGGATGTCTCTTTCCAGTTTCTTTTCCTGTACCACCTAAGGTTACTCCTTGATATAAGGTAACATTATCGCCAATTTCACAGGTCTCACCAATCACTACGCCGTGTCCATGGTCAATAAACAATCCTTTTCCTATTGTTGCACCTGGATGTATCTCTATACCGGTCTTCCTTGCTGATCTTTGAGAAATCCATCTAGATAAAAAATAGTGCTTCCTTAAGTATAACCAATGTGCAATTCTATGTCTTAGTATAGCATGAAAACTCGCATATAAAAACACCTCTGAAGTTGTCTTAATCGCAGGATCTCTCAGCTTAATTACATCAATTTCTTCTTTAATATATTTTATAAGTCCCATAAAACACACCTCCTTTATTTTAGTATATGAATCTACTAGATAATCGTTTCTTTGTAAACAAGAAAATCGGCTACGCATGTTAAAGCTCTCGTTACCAATCTGCCGCTTTTTCAATTGCTTATGCAGAACTTTCTTGCGAAATAAAACCTAAGACATATGGCTACTAACTTTCATTTACATTATTTCATTTTACTTGGTGAAGGCCATGTCATGAAAGTTTCTTAATAAATAAAAAAGCCTCTCATCATATGATAAGAGGCGAAATAATCCGTGGTTCCACTCTAATTAGAACAATCTGTTCTCACTTAAAGCTAATTAACGTTTAGCGTCCGAGTTAAGCTACTATTTTTCACCTAACCAGCTCACAGAGGCACTTCGTTTATGTCAGTGATAAAACTGCTTTCAGCCGGTGACAGTTTCTCTCTATAAAACATCAATAAATTACTCGTCTGATCATTGCTTTTAATATGATTAAATACACTATATACCAAAATGTATTCTAAGTCAACAAATTCATGCTTTCAAAGATTATCTTTGCACGTGCATAATCTTCCTTTTCTCTAATGGAATAGCTATACTTCTTTTTATCTATCGTTACTATGGATACTCCGTTAGAAATATCACTCATCTTAATGTTTTTTACAGTGTGCTTTGGTATTTGAATACAATTTACACAGCTATTTATTAGATTTTCAAGTGTCATTGTATCAAGCATTTCCTTTAACAACCCTTCAATCTCTTTTTGCATATTTAACCATTGCCACTTACTAATATCCGTTCCAGCCGCTACAACACCAGCACCTTCTAACGGAACTGTAATCGCAAATATATTTTTATTGGTAATCAACAAAGAGTTTTCAGGAGTCATATTCTTACCTACGCCAAGCACTCCATAGGAGCCTGCACCCTTTCCATATCTCCATATTCCAGCTATGTAATCCCTTAATATTTCGTCAGAATCAATACATACAGCTATTTTACCATCTTCATCTGAGGAAAAATGGGTTACAACTGATTTAGCTCTTATATATTCAAGAATTTGTAAAATCAAAAACAATATCATGAATGCTATGAGACCGATTGGAAACCACATAGGAACTCCAATTTTTATGATAAATATTGATATTAAACATATAAAAATGAGTCCAATAACCGATTTTACAATGCCGACCCCGCTTTTGACAATTCCGACTGTTTTAACTGTATTAGTAAACGTCTCCGCTTTATTTTCCTTCTTCATATTGACTCCTCCTGTCAATAACAATATCCGGTTACTAATTCAAATTTTCCACAACCTTCAAGCCTGCAGCAGTTAATATTTCTTTACCCGCAATATCATTTGAATCTCCAACAGCGACAGTAATATAGTAGTCTCCACTAATAATATGAAGTCCTGGTGGTGCTAGAAACGCTTCATCTCCAATGCCTTCTACAAAGGTGACCCCCGTAAGGTTTTCCTTCAATGTAGTATAGATAGATAATGGTGTATTACCATTGTCTGGCATAAATGCTAATTGAGTAAGACCAACCTGCAAGTACTTTGTTGAATCCTCATCCGTTGCGTTATAAAAACATAATTTAAGTCCAACAACTTCCTGCTCACTTAATTCAGCAGCATTAACCGGTTCCCCTAGTAGCTCTTCTGCTTCTTCTTTGGAAATCAAATCTTTGGCTTCAATGATTACTTTTGAGTTATTACCCTTTTTTTTAGTTTGTTCTTCTTGTTGAATATCCTTTGAATCTCCATCGTTTTCACTTGAGTCTTTAGCACACCCTGCAAGTAGAATTACGAAAATCATAATACTAAGAATCATCATTAACTTTCTTCTCAAAATAGCACCTCCATGCCCATCCCATTTACTTGTTATTATATTACAATTTAAATCAAATGGTTTACTAATTTATTCTATTATACTACTAAAATTACAGGGTTGTGTCAAGTAAGCATTCAGTGTATACTATTACATATTAACTTATTAAAGAAGAAGGTGAACCAATGAATTCTGAGCAATTTAAAGCCCTACTCCAAGAAAAAATTATGATTTTAGATGGTGCCATGGGTACTGAAATACAAAATTTCAAGCTTACTGAAGACCATTATAGAGGACAACTTCTCGTTGACCATACACACAAATTAAAAGGTAATAACGACATTCTTGTCTTAACAATGCCTGAAGTCATTGAACAAATTCATTTAAGCTATTTAGAGGCTGGTTCTGACATTATAGAAACGAATACTTTCAATGCAACTAGCATATCTCAAAGCGATTATGGCACTGAACATTTCATATATGAAATGAATAAGTGTGCAGCAGAGCTTGCTAAAAAATGTGCCAATAAATATACTGCCCTTGATCCTTCAAAACCAAGATTGGTTGCAGGCTCCATTGGTCCAACGAGTAAAACTGCTTCTATTTCCCCTGATGTTGAAAATCCTGGATTTAGAAATGTTAGCTTTGATGAGCTTCAACTGTCTTACGAAGAACAAATAAAAGGATTGTTAGATGGTGGCGTGGATCTATTACTAATAGAAACGATTATCGATACCTTAAATGCAAGAGCAGCCCTTGTTGCGGCAGAGAAAGCATTCCAGTTAAACGGGAAAAATATCCCTATTATGATTTCAGGTACACTTACAGACAAAAGCGGACGAACTTTATCTGGTCAAACCTTATCAGCTTTTGTAACTTCAATGAATAGCGAACATATCATAAGCTTCGGACTTAACTGTTCCTTTGGTGCAAAGGATTTAATCCCCTATATAAAAGATTTATCAAAAATAACCAACAAGTTTATCAGTGTACATCCGAATGCTGGACTTCCAAATCAAATGGGTGAATATGATGAATTGCCTAACGAAACAGCTGAATTATTAGCAGCTCTAATAGACAATGAAGTACTCAACATTGTAGGTGGATGTTGTGGCACAACACCTGGCCATATAACGGCTATTTATAACCAGACAAAGAGAAAAGCTCCGAGAAGATTACCCCCCGTACAAAAGGAAACTGTTTTAGCCGGTCTAGAAACACTTAAAATTAGCAAGTCTTCTAATTTTGTTAATATCGGCGAACGCACCAATGTTGCAGGTTCCATAAAATTTGCTAGATTAATTCGTGAAAAGAAATACGAGGAAGCATTAAGTATCGCTAAAGACCAAGTGGAAAATGGGGCTCAAATTATTGATTTAAACTTCGATGACGGTTTATTAGATGGCAAAGAAGAAATGGATATATTTTCAAAACTAATTGGATCTGAACCAGAAATATCAAGGGTACCAGTCATGATTGACTCCTCTAAATGGGAAGTTATTGTTACAGGTCTAAAAGCTATACAAGGAAAAGCCATTGTAAACTCAATCAGCATGAAAAATGGTGAAGAAGAATTCTTAAAACAAGCAGCTTATATTAAAAGTTTCGGAGCAGCTGTTGTAGTTATGGCCTTTGATGAGCAAGGCCAAGCAGCTAGTTATGAAAGAAAGATAACAATCGCTGAAAGGGCTTACAACCTACTCGTTAAGAAAGTACAATTCCCCCCAGAGGACATTATATTTGATGTTAATGTACTCGCAGTCGCTACTGGAATAAAAGAACATAATAACTATGGTGTTGATTTTATACGTGCTGTTAAATGGATTAAAGAAAACCTTCCATATGCAAAAACGAGTGGCGGTTTAAGTAATCTTTCCTTTTCCTTCAGAGGAAACAATGTAATTAGAGAAGCAATGCACTCTGCTTTCTTATATCATGCAATTAAAGATGGCCTAGATATGGCAATATTAAATCCTGGCATGATTCAGATATATGATGATATCAATCCCGAGCTTCTGTCTTTAGTCGAAGCTGTCATATTAAACAAAAGTGATGATGCGACTGATATGTTGCTTGAATATGCTAGTACCGTAACAGAAAGTACAACTGAGAAAAAGTCTACCAAAAGCGAATGGCGTTTAACAGGATATATGGAACGACTAAGGATATCCATGATAAGAGGTATTACTGAATATCTAGAAGAAGACTTGGAAGAAGCTAGAAATGCTTTGCCAGCAGCGATTGATATTATCGAAGGTCCTCTTATGGATGGTATGAAAGCCGTTGGTGTTCTTTTTGGAGAAGGTAAAATGTTTTTACCCCAAGTTGTAAAAAGTGCTAGAGTTATGAAAAAGGCTGTCTCTTTTCTACTACCTTATATTGAAGAAGAGAATATCAATTCACCTAATAATAGTGCTGGAAAAATATTAATTGCAACTGTGAAAGGTGATGTTCATGACATTGGAAAAAACATTGTTAGTGTTGTTCTTCAATGCAATAACTTTGAAGTAATAGATTTGGGAATTATGGTTGATCCTGATCTCATTATTCAAACTGCTTTAAAAGAAAAAGTAGATATTATTGGGCTTAGCGGCTTAATTACCCCCTCTTTAGATGAAATGGTAACAGTCGCGAAAATGATGGAAGAAAACAAGCTTAGCATTCCTCTTATGATAGGTGGTGCAACAACCTCCAAGCTTCATACTGGTCTAAAAATCACTTCTCATTACTCAGGTCCAGTCATTCATACAACCGATGCTACAAAAGCTGTAGAAGGAGCTAAGCTATTATTAGATCAACAAAAAAAAGCTGCTTATATTGAAGAAACTTATGCTGAGTACGATAAGGTGGCTCAATTATCACAGACCTATAGAAGCAAATTAGTTAGCCTAGTAGAAGCCCGAAAAAATAAGCAACCAATCGATTGGAAACAGATAAACGTTCAAAAGCCCTCCTTTATTGGAACTAAAGTAGTAGATAATATCACTGTTGAAGATTTAATACCTTATATAGATTGGAGCTTTTTCTTCAGTGCATGGGAACTAAAGAAAGCTTATCCTGCAATATTAAATGATGCTAGACTCGGTGAAGAAGCTACTAAATTATATAATGATGCAACCCAGATGTTGAAGTCGATGGCTAAATCTAGCGAGCTAAAATGTAAAGGTGTTTTAAGCATCTATCCTGCCTATTCCATAAATGAAGATATTTATGTAATACATGACAATCAAAAAACAGTATTTCCTACTTTTAGGCAACAAAAAACGAGTAGTGATTACCTTTCTCTAGCAGACTTTATAGCCCCGTTAGATTCTGGCATTACTGATTACATTGGATGCTTTGCGGTAACCGCCGGAATAGGTGTGAATGAAATAATTTCAAAATATACAATTGATGATGATGATTACAATGCTTTGTTAGTAAAATCTTTATCAGATCGTTTGGCTGAGGCCTTTGCAGAAAAGCTACATGAAATGGTTAGACAAGACATATGGGGCTATGCTAATAATGAAAACCTTACAACTGAAGAATTGTTAAAAGCAAAATATCAAGGTATTCGCCCCGCTTTTGGCTATCCTTCCTTAATAGATCATTCAGAAAAAGCAAAACTATTTGATCTATTAGAAGCAGAAAAAAATGCAGAAATTTCTCTCACAGAATCCTTTATGATGAAACCTGCCTCTAGTGTATGTGGTTTATACTTTGCAAATGATGTATCTAAATACTTTGATTTGTATTATATTGGCAAAGATCAAATTATTGATTACGCAAGCAGAAAAGGTGTCTCTGTCGAAGAAGTAGAAAAATTAATTAGTACTAGAAAATCGGCTACGTAGATATTAAAATTCGATTGATATATGCCGCTTTTCTAAGTGCTTCTGTAAAACATTCATAATAACCTGAAAATCGGCTAAGTAGATATTAGCGTTTGATAGACATATGCCGCTTTTCATAGTGCTTCTGCAAAACATTCATAATAACCTGAAAATCGGCTAAGTAGATCCAGAAAATATTTTAGGGACAGCTCTCACTAATCAAAGTGTGCGCTGTCCCTTATCATTATAATCTATTTAATCTAATTTTTTCCAGAAGGTTCTGTCTTCTCTATGAGGTAAGATTGATGAACCTTTCCCTCTAGGTGTGACATCCTCAACCTTCATATTCTGTTCTCTTGCAATTACATTTGCAACTCGAGGTCCACAAAATTTACCTTGGCAGAGTCCCATACCTGCCCTCGTTCTTCTCTTAATTGCATCTAAAGAATCAATATCGATGCCCCTATGAATTGCATCAATAATTTCTGCTTCTGTTACTTTTTCACATCTGCATATGATGTTTTTGTCAGGTGTTGGAGCATCAATGAAACCATCAAAATTTTCACCTTTTTTTATTATAATTGCTTTTCTATATGGATTAAAATCAGGTTTATCCAGTAACTCAACACCCATACCTTTAATGATGCCAATTACATATTTACCAATCGCAGGTGAGGAGGTAAGTCCTGGTGACTCAATACCTGCAACATTGATAAAGCCCTTAACTTCACTTTCTTCGATAATAAAATCTTTTTTATCTGAGGTCGCACGTATACCCGAAAATGAAGTAAGTGTTGTCTTCAAATCAAAATCTGGAACAGATAATCTTGCTGTATCTACAATATAATCAAGGGCTTCTAGCGTAGTTCCAATATCATCCTTACTACCAACTTCTTGCGCATTTGGACCAAGCATCAAGTTACCATGATAGGTTCTTGTAACCAATATACCTTTCCCATTTTTTGAAGGTGTTTGGAAAAGAACATTGTTTGCTAAATAACCTTGATCTTTATTTAGAAGTACATATTCACCTCGTCTTGGTGTGATTTTAAAATGATCAACCCCAACCATTCCTGCAACCTTATCACTATAAACACCCGCACAATTAATAACATATTTACTACTATACTCATCATTATTTGTAACAACCTTAAAGCCACCTTCTACTTGCTCAATCGATAGAACCTCTGATTTTAGCTTTAACTCAACTCCATTTGAAATTGCATTTTCAGCTAGTGCAATTGTCAACTCATAGGGTGATGTTAGCCCTGATGAAGGACAATAAAGCGCTTTCAGTACATTCTTGTTCACATATGGTTCCATTTCAATAATTTTATCTGCATCAATAATCTCTAAATCATCGACACCATTTTTCTTTCCGTTTTCATAGAGCTCACCAAGCACTTCAATTTCTTCCTCAGAAAAAGCTAGTACTAAACTTCCTCTTTGTTCATAACCAAAATTTAATTCTTCATTAAGCTTTGGATACATTAAATTACCTTCACGACAGAGCTTACTTTTCAAGCTACCATGCTTATCATCAAAGCCACCATGGACAATGGCACTATTTCCTTTTGTTGCACCACAGCTCACATCATTTTCCTTGTCTATAAGCAGTACTTCTACTTGATACCTTGATAATTCTCTGGAAATTGTTGAACCAATAACACCCGCACCGATAATTATAAAATCATATTTTTTCATATTACAAACCTCCTCGCGTACTCACTTTTTTGTCACAAATCAAATTATGAAGTTCTATTCATAATACATTATTACTAAGTAACTATTATTATATAACATTGACAAGAAAATTGCGATAGCGAGTGAGAAATATTGGGCAATAATTAAATACAGAAAGCCCTATTTATGAAATCGGGCTAAGACTGTCGACAAAAGCATTTTTTCTGATAGGTGTATGCATTATTGGCAGTAAGTGTTCATTTTTCTGGCCTTACCCTTCGGCCGGTCAGGCGAAAAATGCTTTTATCTCTGTTTCGTAATTGATCATTAATTAAATTCTCAACAACCTGAGCCCCATTTATGATATGGGACTTCGGATATGTAAAATTATTTATATTAAAAGCAGAGCTAGTGGTCCTCAAATATTTATCTGATAGTTAACATAATGAATGTTGCCACAATCGCTGCGATTACTGATAGTACCATGCCACCTTTAAACCAAGCAACTACACCGGCAACGCCTAAACCTACAATCGAAATCAGTAAATCATGATTACCTGATTGCATAATACCCCTAACAATGAGAGCACTTAAAGCTGTATAAGGAATATAGAGTAGAAATTTTTTTATTTTAGGATGTAGTGGCCTTTCTGATAAAGTAATAAGTGGTAATAGTCTAGGTATATAAGTAACCGCCATCATACCTAAAATAAGTGGTAAATAACTTTTCATGCCGTATCCTCCTCATCCTTTATTATAAATAGTCCAACACCTGAAGATAAAATAATCGTACCAATTAAATCCCATCCTAATGGAAGTAAGTGAAAATAATATATGGTAAAATATATTAGCCCTGAAACAACTGATAACATAAGAACATTAAGTGATTTTCTTATTTCCGGCATTAATATTGCAGCAAACATAGCATATAACCCGATACCTAAGCTGCTTTGTACCGTTATTGGTAATATTGCACCCACTAGATATCCAACAACCGAACCGCTCACCCATGCTATATACGATAAGCCATTAAGTACTAATAAAAAGGTTCTGGTAAGAGGTCCATTTTTTAATGATGCTACTGCAAAGGTTTCATCTGTTATTCCAAATGCAATAAAAAGCAACCATCTTTTCTTGTTTTCTTTTATTCTTACTGATAAAGATGCACTCATCATGATATGTCTTAAATTAAGTAATAGCGTTGCAATTATAATATCACCAGTTGCTATTCCCGCTTTGATAAGATCTAATGCCATAAATTGACTTGCACCCGCAAATACAAGAAATGAAAACAAGAAACAATCCAGTAGAGATATATTTACTGTTTTAGCAAGCAATCCAAAAGCCATAGCTATTGGGAAAAACCCAATTATAATTGGTACTGCTGATATAACTCCATCTTTAAAACAATTACTTTTGCTTTGTTCAAGATCTTCCAATACCTTTTACCTCCATTCGTTATATTACTTTTCTATCGAACTAATCTATCAGTTCACCGTATCTCTCAATATCCTCGCCAATCTTTTGAGACCTTCAACCAATTGTGTCTCATTTGCATTAGAAAAATTTAATCTAAATGTGTTTTGTCCTCCACCATTTGGAAAAAACGAATGTCCTGGTACAAAAGCAACCCCATTTTCTAAGCACTCTTTAAGCACCTTCTTTGAATCCATTGTTTTTGGCCCCTCTACCCAAGTAAATAACCCACCCTCTGGGATGGTAAAGCACATATAATCTGGAAACTCTGTCTTCATCGTATTGATTGCCAAATCTCTTCTTCTCTTATAAACCTTCTTAATCTTTTCAATATGTTCATCTAAATCATATAACTCCATATACTTACTTATCTCTCGTTGACTTATGTTAGATGTATGTAAATCTGTACTTTGTTTAATCAACACAAATTTATCAATAATATCCTTTTCTGCAGCTATCCATCCTATTCTCAGTCCAGGGCAAAATATTTTTGAAAAGGTTCCAAGGGTAATTACAAGACCCGCAGTATCAAGGGCTTTTAGAGATGGCATAATTACATCCTTAAAGGTTAATTCTCCATAAGGGTTATCTTCAATAACAGGAATACTGTATTTATTGATAACTTCTATAAATGCTTTCCTACGCTCAATACTCCAGCTTCTACCTGTAGGGTTTTGAAAATCCGGAATAACATAAATAAATTTAATTCTTTCTCCAGACATTAACACCTTCTCAAGGGCTTTTATGTCCATGCCTTCTGCATCTGTTTCTACTTCAATAAATTCACAATTGTAAGCTTTAAAGGCATTGATTGCTCCTAGATAAGTCGGATTCTCACAGACAACAATATCTCCCTCATCTAAAAACAATTTACCTGACATATCTAGTGCTTGTTGAGAACCACTCACAATCTGTATTTCTTCCATGTTTATTTTGGTTCCTACTTTTTCATTCATCCTATTTGCAATTTGTACTCTTAACGCATCTAATCCTTCTGTGGTAGTATATTGAAGTGCCTGGCTTCCACTTTCTTCAAGAACCTTCCTAGATACGACCTTCATTTCCTCCACTGGAAATAATTCTGGAGCTGGGAGACCTCCAGCAAATGAGATTATGTCTTTATTTTCTGTGATCTTAAGTATCTCCCTTATTTCTGAAGCCTTCATATTATTCATCCGATTTGCATAATTTCTAACCATACTTATTCTCCTCCTAATCGAATTATTCAATATTACACAACCTTCCCCTTCGGTTAAAACATTGGATTTACCTCAACCTTATTATCACTAGATAAACGATTTGTCACCTCTAATGATTCCTCAACTACCTTCATTAATATTTGAACGCCTCTCTTTATTTCATCAATCGATGGAAAAGAAAAATTCAGTCTAATAAAATTTTGCCCCTGCTTACTAGTAAAAAAGGCTTCTCCAGGTACGTAAGTAACACCCGCATCAATAGCTCTCATCCAAAGGCTTCTAGTATTTATTGTCTCTGGAATCTCACACCAAATATAAAAGCCACCTTCTGGAACAGTCCACCTAACGCCCTCTGGAGCGTATTTGTTTAACATACTTATCATAATATCTCTTCTATTTCGATACACCTTAATCACATTTGATAGATGATGCTCTAATTTACTCATATTTAAATAATCTAATATTAGCCTTTGTCCTAAACTATTCGCATGAAGATCCATTAACTGCTTTTTCATTGATAATTGTTTGATCACTGTTATTGGTGCACACAACCATCCAATTCGAAGTCCTGGAAATAAGCACTTAGAAAAAGTATTCAGATATAATACATTTCCCTTTTTATCTAATGTCTTAAGCGAAGGTATCTCATCTCCCTCATATCGAAGTTCAGAATATGCATCATCTTCTATAATTGGTACTTGATAAGCATAAGACAATTCCAATAGTTTAAGACGGTGAGCAAGATCCATTACTCTTCCTGATGGATTTTGAAAGGTAGGCATAGAATAAATAAATTTAGGTTTATGCTTAATAATCAATGTTTCTAATATATCCATCCGTATGCCTTCATTATGGACTGGAACTCCAATCACCTTTGCTCCTACTGCCTTAAATATTTGAATAGCTCCAAGATAAGTTGGCTCTTCAACAATAACGGTATCCCCTACATCCAAATAATTCCTAGCTAACAAATCAAGCCCTTGTTGAGAACCTGACAATACCATAACTTCCTCAGGAACTTTATTTATTCGTTTTCTTTCCATAAGCTTACATATTGCTTCCCTAAATGAATATAATCCTTCTACTGGTGTATGCAAAAATGGTTCATACGTATGTTCATGAAATATACTTGCTATTGCTTCAAAGCTCTCTATAGGATAAAGCTCTGGAGCAGCGATACCTGCCGCAAATGATATCAACTTATCTTTCGAATTCCCCTTCATCATATCAATGATCGAAGTGTCTTGTGACCTTAATGCCTCCTGACTCAGCATATGCTGCCAAGAAATAGGAAAGCTTTGTTGCACCTCATCTTTCCCCACATCATTCAATACCGGCATAACCTGAGTCCCTTGCCCAATATGGGAATCAATCAAACCCTCAGCTTTCAATTCTCTATAAGCATTCAGCACGGTACTTCTATTTACCCCAAGCTCCTCCGCCAACTTTCTTTCCGAGGGCAATAACTCAAAAGGTTCTAATTCCCTGGAATAAATCATCCTTTTTATTTCCCCTTTAATCTGAACATATATAGGTGCTTTATTCTTCTTATCAATAGTAATCTTCATTGAAATCTCCTTCCTAGCACTTCAGCCAATCAGCACATTGGCACCATCCAATTCATTGTTATTAATAGTATATTCATAAATTTCCTCCTAGTCAACCACCAATTCAAGCAAATTAACACCATCCAATTATACCATGTAGTTATTTCCTACACATATTAATCATAAATAAATCACTAGCCTGTTCTGTTCTTTCACTAGTCCAAAATATATATGCATAACCCTTCAACAAAAAAAAATAGACCAGTCAACAAAAACCTGATCTATCAATTTCTTTTTATTTTAATATGCCTTTCAATGCTTCAATTTCTTCATCCATCTGCTCAACATAAGTCCCATCAGATCCTATTTCAAACAAATAGTCATATCGATACAGTATAAAACCCTCATAATGTTCCTTCTTCCTTGCATCTCGTATCATTGTTTGAAGAAGCTTTTCAGATTCTATCCATTCGAGCTTTCCAATTCCAGCCCATTTATCTTCTCTTCCAATTTTATATGCAGCTATTCCAATATAAAGCTTTACACTATCATTCTTAATAATCTTATCCCATTTATCAATATACTCACTATACGGATATTTATTATGGTTATAGCCAAAATATACCTGTGGACATATATAGTCTATATACCCTGTGTTCGCTACCCACTTTTCAACATCAATAAATTGTTGATCATAATTAGCGACGAAGCTAGCTTGAGGACTTATTCCAAATTGCACCTCGGGATTATGTTCCTTTATCGCACTATATACAGCTCTCACAAGAAGATTCACATTTTCTCTTCTCCAATCCTGTTGCGATAATAGCCCTCCAGCCGTTTTATACTGATCGAAATCTACACGATCATAAGTTAAATCCGTGCTCGGATAAAAATAATCATCAAAATGAATACCATCAATATTATATTTGTTAACCAGTTCAATTACACCTTGCGTAATCATCGTTCTTACATCCTGGCTTGCAGGATTATAGAAGGTTCCTTCATTGATTTGAATAACACGATTACTACCATCAGATAGCCAAGGCAATGCTTTATTATCTGCACTTATTTCAACCTTAGAATCTGGTAATCGTATTCTAAACGGATTAATCCAAGCTTCAATTTTTAATCCCTGCTTATGTGCTTCATCTACCATGATTTGAAATGGATCAAAATCAGGTGCCACACCTTCAGTTCCAGTTACAATATAGGACCATGGATAATATTCAGAAGCATATATGGCATCAGAAAAGGGTCTTACTTGAATAAATACAGTATTGAGACCTATTCCTTTTAAGTTTTCGTAATATGTATTCATTGCCTGTTGAAAGCTTTCAACACTTTTATTTGCCGCAAACATTTTTTGCAACTCCAAATATGTAATCCAAACACCTTTCATTTCATCATTACCAGTAATATTATTTGCCTTGGCAAGAACTTCATCTATTTGTCTTGCATTATCAAGCTTATTCCGGGAAATGGCATATTGATCTAGTAAATTTTGCAAAAGCACCTTACTCTCGCCCATCATACTTGTAAAAAGACTCTTATATGATATTTTAACCATCTCATCTCTTAGTAGTGCCTTTTTTGCTGATGGCATGAGGGTCGTTAATTCTTGTTGATCTAACAATCCAACAGTAATTGAATACTCTAGTGAGGTATCCCATTTGTAAAGGCCATCTTGATCATGATATCCCAATGCTCTAAGAATCATTGTTGTATATTCATTTCCAGTGATTTGATTGTTGGAACCATAACTTTTTGCGCTGATCCCCTTAGTTAAGCCCTTAGAATATAAATAATTTATGTATGGATTGGCCCAAGTTGGTACGTCTGTAAAGGGATGTACCGTCTTTACATAATCTTGTACAGCTTGTATTTCTGCGCCCAGTAGCCTTACTAACATCACTGCTGCCTCTGCACGAGTAGAGGTTTTTGTTAATTCAAATCCATTCTCAGTGCCTATAAATAAGCCTAATGCCTTTAAAGTATCTGCATTTTCAGTATATTGTGCTTCATTAGCTACTGTTGTGGTAGCGAAGCTAATTGCAATGATGCAGATCATAACAATTGAAGCTAGGACACTTTTTAAGTACCGTATTTTCATCATATTTTTTTCTCCTTAACCATAAATGTATTCAATGGTTTCTATATAGAAGTATGTCTATTGTATCATAAGTATGTTTCGTATTTCCATGGGATATATATCCTTGTTTACTTTATACTAAATAGTCTACAACCTAGACAGTAAAATCAATTTCATGCTTAGTAAAGTCCTTCAGACTCTAGGAAAAATAAAAAACCTGAGAAGAGTGTATCTTCTCAGGTACCTATCTAACTACTTTTTAGTTGCTCAATTCCATCTTTTATTCTTTTTATTGATTCTTCTTTTCCGAGAATATCTGCGATATCAAATGCGCCTCCAGGAGTTGAAGCTTTTCCTGAAAGAACTGTTCTAAGTGGCCAAAGCATAAGACCATTTTTCATACCTTGTTCGCTTACATATCCTAGTACTAACTCGTGCAATGCATCAATAGTCCAGTCTTCATGGGCTTCTAATAAGGGAAGTATTTTTTCTAAGCTCTCTAAAGAATTTTCCGGATTCGTTTTCATCTTTTTATGATTATATAGTTCAATATCATATTGTGGAATCGCTTCAAAGAAATCAATTTGTTCAGGAATTTCATTTAAAACTTCTATTCTTGATTGTGCCAAGGCAATGATTTTCTCTAAGCTTAAGGTATCCTTTTTAATTACTTTCTTTGCCTCAGGTAATGCAAGCTTATAAAAATCCTCGAAAGGCATATTCTTAATGTATTCTCCATTCATCCAGCGAAACTTTTTCATATCGAAAACAGCAGGCGATTTATTAATGTTCTTGTAATCAAATCGCTCTATCAGTTCCTTAAGAGAAAAGATTTCTTCATTCGTACCAGGACTCCAGCCAAGCAAGGCAACATAATTTACAATCGCTTCCGTAAGAAACCCTTGCTCTAGTAAATCTTCATAAGAGGAATGTCCACTCCTTTTACTAAGCTTTTGATGCTCCTCATTGGTTATAAGTGGACAGTGAACATAAACAGGAACATCCCATCCAAAGGCTTCATATAATCGATTATATTTAGGCGAGGAGGCCAAATATTCATTACCCCTTACTATGTGCGTAATACGCATTAAATGATCATCAACTACATTTGCGAAATTATAGGTTGGAAAACCATCTGATTTCATAAGAATCATATCATCTAATTCACTATTATCAACTGTTATTTCTCCATAGATATCATCTGAAAAAGTTGTCTTCCCCTCGATTGGATTGTTTTGTCTAATAACAAAAGGCAGATTATTAGATAAGTTATCTTCTATTTCTTTCTTTGACAAACTAAGGCAGTGCTTGTCATATTTAAAAGCTTCTTTATCATTTTCAAGATTTGTTTTTAGTCCTTCAAGTCGTTCCTTCGAGCAGAAGCAGTAGTATGCTTCACCTTTTTCAACCAAGGACTTCGCATATTTCAAGTAAATTCCTTGTTCATTTCTTTCACTTTGAACATAAGGACCTACACCACCATCCCTATCTGGACCTTCATCGTGCATCAAACCTGTATCCTTTAAGGTTCTATAGATGATTTCTAAAGCACCTTCTACAAATCTCTCTTGATCCGTATCTTCAATACGAAGAAGGAAATCTCCTCCTTCATGCTTTGTTATCAAATAAGCATATAATGCTGTTCTTAAGTTTCCTACATGCATTCTTCCTGTAGGACTTGGTGCAAATCTGGTTCTAATTTTTTTGTTATCCATTTTCTTCACTCCGGATTTTATTTTATTCTTTTATACGTATTCATTAAAAAAATTATTTGATGTTATATCTTTAAAAATGTTTATATCTTTAAAAACATTTTTTATACTTTCAATAAGACCATAAATTTCTGTAGCCTTCCTATATCCAAAGGATAATTGTGTTAATAGCTTAATATCTAGCTCTATATCAAAATCCGAAGTATCTTCTTTTGTTACTTCTCCATTATTGATGTGAAAAACAAAATTATTTGCTTCTATTAATGAATCCGTAATCTTCATTCTGATATCATTTATAAACATAAAACAATTGGCTTTTAAAAAAGTTTCAACATTAATGATTCTAGCCATCATAAAAGGCTTTAGTATAATTATATTCTCCAGAATATTGGGAGTAATATATTTTATTGGTGACTTCATATGATCCATAATAACTACTTTTCCATTCGTAGTCTCTTCTTTTATATAAGATATCATTTCATTTAAGGCCTGCTGTGTATTCGAAACAAATTCTCTTATATGAAGTACTTCATCTTCATAATAAGTCATCATATATCCATCTTCAAACATAACAATATGCCCCTTATCTGTTTGAAGCTCCTTAAATAACTTCTCAAAGGATGAACCGTTTCTTATTGTAGCTAAATTAAATTTCTCAGAAAAAACTTGATAAATATTTACAAGCTCAGGCACATCCTTTAATTCAGCTAATCTACTTTGACATTCAATTTTTTCTATTGTAAAGGTAGAACTATCACATTCAAGCTTTAAGTGATCTTCTATGAAACCAAATCCATATCTTTCATATATCCTTGAATCAATGGGCATTAGTAAGCTAAATACTTCTCCTTCATTGTACAATCTTATGAGGGCTTCTTTCATTAACCTTCCCATATATCCCTTATTTCTGTACTCAACTGCTGTAGCAACCGCAACGATATAGGATACACTATATTCTTTCTGATTAAAATTCACATCAAATGGATTGAGATGAAGCATGGAAGCAATTCTACCATCCGCTTTAATCGCCATGACTCTTTCGGGAATGAATTTTTCTTTGAAATAATAATTGACGAAATCTATAGAATCAGAAAAGGATTGCTCATACAGTTCACGTATTGCAATTTCATCTTCGGCTTTGATTGTAACAAGAATATCCATTAGATTCATCTACCTCTTTTTCAACAATCGAGTACTTTTTAAGAATTTTAATTGGTTCATAGGAAAGCTTCGATTTACGTAAACCTTCAATTCCTAAGTCTTCTTCTCTATTCACTATTTCGACATTTGGAAACTCATTTATTAAAAATAATTGGTTAATTAAAGGGTACATCCCTCTGATCTCATCATTCGCCTTTTCTACGTGTATAACTGCTTCCTTACCATTATTTGTTAAGGTACCTATACTGATAGCTTCTAATTTACCATCAACAAAAATACCTCCGGCCTTAACATCTAACTGTTCTAAATTAGTTATGATTCTGCAGATTGCTGACAGCTCCTCATCTAAGGAATCTGATATTTCATCTTTGTGAATTTTCCAGTTTCTCAGATACTTACAAACATCACTTTTGTCTTCCTTTACTAGCTTCCTGTAAAGATACCTACCTTCATACTCGGAATAAAAAGCATTTAAATGATTTCTCTTTTTTCCATACTTTTTACCGACTAATGTCCGTAACTTCTCTCCATCATATAAGTAATCAAAATAATCACGATTAGCTATAATATCATACTTGTCACCATAATTCTTTTTAACAAAGTCCTTAAAAAGTTTATCAGTAACGTACATACGGAATTTTATACCCTCTTGTTGAAAATATGCTAAGACGTCTTCAAAGGCTTCTTTGAAATATTCTTCCTTACAGAGAGGCATAAGTGTTATAAACTTTCCCTCAATTACTTCACTTAAGATCAGATAATTATCTGTAACTGCATATTGTGTTTGATTATATTTAGCCCATAAAAACATAACGTTAAAATTATATTCACAGCTAAGAATTTCTCTCGCTTTAAAATAGGGCTCTAATTTTTCTTTCACATCTATTGTTAATTCTTTAAACTCTAATGCCATTCCTATTACCCTTTTATCAAGAAACAAATTGCTTGTGCACTAATACCTAATCCTTGCCCCGTAAATCCAAGTCCTTCTTCAGTCGTAGCTTTGATGTTAAGCTGGCTGTGACAAATTTTTAATATTTGACAAATGTTAGTAGTCATAGCATCTACATATGGTGCCATTTTGGGTTTTTGTGCAATGATCGTTGCATCTATGTTTCCTATTTGATACCCTTCTTTTTCAATAATTTCATTCACATATTCTAGTAACTTTAAGCTTGAAATACCTTTATATTTATCATCAGAATCTGGGAAATGTTTTCCAATATCTCCAAGTGCCATGGCACCAATCAGTGCATCCATAATAGCATGAACCAATACATCCGCGTCAGAGTGTCCAAGTAATCCCTTATCAAACGGAATACATACTCCACCTAATATTAATTCTCTATTCTCAACTAACTTATGAACGTCATAACCTATGCCAACCCTCATTTCTTGAATCCTACCTTTTTTGAATTGTAACTATTATACCATATCCTACTGATTTTGCAAAATACAAATCAAATCTACAAATATACTTATTAGTTTAGTTAGGTTTTCATGCCCAAATTCAAAATTAAACAGAGAAAAATAGACCCATTAATATGGGCCTAATCAATTAATTTTTTTCTTTTTATTTTTATTTTGACTTCTGCCGTAATCCATAGCATACATGGAAATATTATTTCAAAAGGAAAAACGTAATAAGGCCATATTTCTCTACCAAACTCAAAGTAATGCATTATGCTATCAAATTCATAGAAACATATATTCAAAATCAATAATGTAATTGGCATAACAATAAATTTATAATCTGCAAAATCAAATAATTTAGTAATCCCTATACAAGTAGCTAATAAAAATGCACTCACTTCAACATAAATACCAATCATAAAAACTATAACTGCTAAAATGTCTAATCTTTGCAGAAAATTGCCAATTCTGATTCTTGAAACAGTGACATATGTTGGAAAGTAATGACCTATATCTTCTCCCAATACCAGTGTGCTTTTAAAAGAAGACATGAACACTATAACCCCCCCAATTAAAATGCCTGAAAAATAAATTTTATACGGAGAATTTTTATCCTTTGAAAAAGCAAAAACAGAAGCCAATCCAACTATATATGCAAAGGGAAACGTAATTGTCAGAAATGTTCCTTTTGCTACCGGCCCTATTCCATCATATAGTATTGGTAAAATGTTTGTGATCTCCATTTTCGGAATCAAAAGTAAAAACACTAATATTTCAATAACAATGGGTATAATAATAAAAAATTCTGCCCACCTTCCCAGCACTTCTAAACCTTGTTTAACACAATAAGTACATGTTAAAGCAAAAACAATTACTATAATAATAAATGGCGTTTCAGGAAACAAAACTGTACTAACAAAAAATCCTATATCTTCTAGAATCAATACAACTGTATGAAAAAAAAACCATGTATATAAAGCAATCAGTGCTTTCCCTAAATATTTTCCAAGACAAATTTCCATAATATCTAATAAATTTTTATTTGGGAAAAGGACATGTAGTCGAGCAAATATTAATACTAGTGGTATCGTGAATACTATCGCTAAAATAATAGCAATCCACAAGTCTTTTTTAGCCTCAAATCCTTCAATAAATATTGATGACTCCCCTATAATAAATAGTATGAGTAAAGAAATAGCCTGTTTATTTGATATTACAACTTGATTTTTCATAGTTACCTCATTTAACTAATGGTGATAATACCTTTTCAATAAAACTAGCTGGTTTAGGAAGATTTACACCCATTACTAAAAGTATAGATATAATGAATGAAATACCTATGATGATGACATACATCCACAATTCTTTTATCTTCTTATCTTTATACAATGGAATTATTTCAATTAAACCAATTACTAAATATACAAATATAATTATTAATACCATAAATCAATCTCCTACTTTTATTGTTTCAAATGAAAGTGCGGATCGTGTTATATTAATTTCCACATTTGGAATAACTTCAATAATTTGATACATTTCATCCCAATTCGATTCAATTTCTTTCCAGTATTTCGGCATTCTTCTCTGTATAGCACTACCAAAATCAAATATATCGGTCGAATCATTTACTTGCGTTTTTTTCACTAAATCTATTATTTGATTTTCAATAATTTCTCCCATATGCTTTGCTACTTTTTCTCGCTTATCCTTCTCAATGTAATTCTCTCTTCCATCTATTTCTCCAATTCCAACATCTAATTTTATATCAATATAAAAGTAGATTTTGTTCTCTTGAATCACTGGTTTCAATTTTGTTTTACTGTTAAATATTTCTAAAGTAATATTAACTTTACCACCATTAGGGGGTTTTTCGCTTAATATTAGTAAACCGCCTTTAAGCTGATTTCTTATTAATAAAGTAATCTTAGATTCATTCTCATTAAGGATATAAACCAATTTATCGTCTTTTAAAACTCCTGTTCCACTTACTTCGATAAACATTTCCTCATTACTTCCCATCGTTGTAACTGTTGGAATTAGACTTGAAGCTGTTTTGACTTTCAACGTTCGAATAAGTTCCGAAAAATCTCCAGACGCAAATTTTGATACATGCTTATCTGATCTAAGGGTTTCATCTAGGTGAAAGGCGATGATTTCGTTAGATTCAATGGATGCAGCCAGTATATCCTTTGCTGTTCTTGACCTTGAAATTACAATCCAAAGATCAGAACGCGTTTCAGCATCACGTTCAGTAAAGTCTATGACCGAAATAATACCTTCCCTAGCAATGTCTTCACTAACTATAAGGATTTTACAATGCCCCCAAAAAACTTTTTCCCCTATCTTCATAATGGCATTTCTAATCGCATCAAAAACAGTTTCACCTTCAGCTTCAACAAGCATTGAAGTTATCGCACCTTTTTCACCACCTGATTGTAAATCAATGATTTCTATTGTAGCAATAATAAGATTTGTTTTTTCATCTCTATCTATTGCTAAACCGGCTGCAATGGCAACCATTTCAATATCCTTATGATTCCAACAGCTTGAAAGCATCATTATGTTAATAAGCAATAGGGATATAGAAATTACTCTTAATCTCATCTTTTCATCTCCTTTTAGGAGTTCTCGAACCAATTCTAGGGTTAGAATTTGTAGAGAATTTAGGCCTATAATGCATTAACCAACGAGGTGCCCTAACTATTGTATCGCTTAAATTATTAGTATCAATAATATTTGTACTCATCATATAAGGTACACCAAAGGATCTAATTGACATTAGATATACAACAGTAACCATAATACATAACATGTAACCATATAATCCTAGTATGGATGCAGCAATTAATAATACGAATCTAATAACAATAATAGCCCCCTTCATTTTAGGTATTAAAAAAGAAGTAATACCAGTTATTGCCATAATAATGATCATAGGAGCACTAATAATCTTTGCCATAACAGCTGCTTCCCCTAAAACTAAGGCCCCTACAATACTAACTGCTTGGCCTACCGCTTGAGGTAATCTTACACCTGCCTCTATCATAATCTCAAAAAAAATCAACATTAAAATTGTTTCTACTATTGTTGGAAACGGAACATCAGATCTTGCAGCAGCAAAGCTTAATAAAAGTGCTGTTGGTATCGTTTCTTTATGAAAAGCTACAACTGCCACATACATGGCAGGTAAACTAGTTGACGCAAATAAAGCTATGATTCTTAATACTCTCGCTATTGAAGAAAATATATAGTTGGTATAATAATCCTCGTTAACTTGAAAATATTCCAAAAAAATAAATGGCACCGTTAAAACAGCTGGAGATCCATCACAGATTAAAACAATTCTTCCCTCAAGTAGTTTTGCTACAGCAACATCTGGTCTTTCAGTATTACCACTCGTCTTAACGATTGAATAGGGCGAATCGCTAATCAACTCTTGTATATACCCTGAATCTAGTATTCCGTCAATTTCTATTTGCTTCAATCGCTTTTCAAATTCTTGAAGGATTTTTTTGCTGGCAACACCTTCTATATAACATAAACTCATTTTTGTTTTTGTTAACGTTCCCACCTCTAACGACTTGAATTTTAAATTTGGACTAGGTATTTTTCTTCGTATGAAGGAAATATTTGTCATTATTGATTCAGTAAAACCCTCTCTAGGTCCTCTAACAACTCTTTCTGTTTCTGGCTCAGTGATTGATCTTTTATCCCAAGCTTTTGTACTTATTATGAGAGCTTCGTCCGCTTCATCAATAAATAGAATGGTATCTCCACGAAGTAATGCGTCTAGAATATCTTCAACTTTTTTAGATTTCTCTACTTCTCTACATTGAATGACTCTATTCATAATGTAATCTATATTCTTTTTTTCACTCGTATCCTGCTCTAACAGATTCTCCATAATTGGCCGAATAATTCTGCCATTAATCGTGTCATCTGAGGACATAGTTTCTACAAAAACGATACAATATATTGGGTCTGAACTGTTGTCTTTATTAAAATACTTATAGTTCACAGTCGTATCTTCATATAAAATCCCTTTTAAAATTCTAATATTGTTTTTTAATGAATTTGTTAGACTTCTATGCATGCCTATTTCTATATCATTAAATATTAATGTCTTTCTTACCACACCTGTCACCTCATCACAAAAAATCCCTTAATATCAACATTATTTGCAGTATTTAAATATTGTATTCATTAAGTATTCGCCATACATCTATACACCGATGCAGTGCTTTATGAAGACGCAAAAAAGGATAGACATTTGTCTATCCTTTTTGCATTTTCTTAGTAGCGGAGAAGGGATTTGAACCCCCGACACCACGGGTATGAACCGTGTGCTCTAGCCAACTGAGCTACTCCGCCATATTTAATTTTTGTAGAGTAAGCTTCCTTACATATAATGTGTAAGATACTCTATAAAAGTGGGCGCAACAGGGCTCGAACCTGTGACCCCCTGCTTGTAAGGCAGGTGCTCTCCCAGCTGAGCTATGCGCCCTCTTACGAGTGGTTTAATCACTTATATATTACAACTATTCATTTTTAAATTCAAGATAAAATTATGATTAACGACCCAGAAGGGACTCGAACCCTCGACCTCAAGCGTGACAGGCTTGCGTTCTAACCAACTGAACCACTGGGCCTTACTAACTAACAGGGGCAGTAGGACTTGAACCCACGACATCCGGTTTTGGAGACCGACGTTCTACCAACTGAACTATACCCCTAAAAACTCATCATAATTTATCTTAAGTGAATGAGAATTAATCTTAGAAGTTTAAAAAGCTATTTATTGTACTTATGTACAAACCAAATTTACACTTATATATTTTAACCCTTACCTATTCAAATAACAAACAATGTTAGTGAATCATCTTGGTCAAGCCCTCGACCTATTAGTACTAATCAGCTGAACA
>PHAG01000015.1 GCA_002841625.1 Firmicutes bacterium HGW-Firmicutes-1
CACGATAGAACATTTTAACAATGAGAAAATTATAATTGAAGAATATAAAACAAAGCTAAGTCAATTGAAATATACAAAGGCAATTACCAAAGATGGAGTAGAAATTGAATTAGCTGCTAATATAGGTACACCAGATGATATAAAAAATGTACTAGATAAAAATGGTCAAGGTATTGGTTTGTTTCGAACAGAATTTCTTTACATGAGTAGGGATACGTTACCTACTGAAGAAGAACAATTCTGTGCTTACAAAAAAGTAACTGAAGCAATGAAAGGGAACCCTGTTGTCATTAGAACCTTAGACATTGGTGGAGACAAAGAACTAAAATGTTTAGAAATTGAAAAAGAAATGAATCCATTTCTCGGCTTTAGAGCAATCAGATTGTGTTTAGAGCGTGTAGATTTGTGGAAGACGCAACTAAGAGCCATACTAAGAGCAAGTGCTTTTGGGAATGTAAAAATAATGTTTCCTATGATCTCAACCTATAAAGAGCTTGTAGAAGCAAAAGTTATTCTAAATGAGGTTAAGAAAGAATTAACAGAAGAAAACATAGCCTTTAATCAAGAACTTGAAGTGGGTATGATGATGGAAACCCCAGCTGCTGCTATAATGGCTGATGTATTTGCAAAAGAAGTTGATTTCTTTAGTATTGGAACAAATGACTTAATTCAATATACGATTGCTGTGGATCGAATGAATCCATTGGTTTCCCACCTATATTCACCTTATGATCCTGCAGTTATACGTCTGATTAAAAAGATTAATTCCTCTTTGGTTAGGAATGGGCCTTGATGAATTTAGTATGAGTGCTTCTGCCATATTAGAATCAAAATGGTTAATTCAAAACATAAACATGGAGGAAGCAGCAAAATTATGTGAAAGCATTATGCTGCTCAATACAGCTTCTGAAATTGAAGAAGCATTAAAAAGTAATATAGACCCTATGAAGTAAGTACCTACATTTTCGATAGACTCCCTTTATATAATCCCTAATGAATCCTCCCCAGATTTTCTAGGGATTATATATTTTAAATAAAAAAAAAGGAGCAAAATACTATGATGAATTTCATGAAATCTATAAATAATAAGCATTATAATAATCTGAATAAGATAATAGAAAATGCTTGGGATGAAGAATCAAAGGACATTATTATCAATCTTAATCCAAATATCACCGAAAATTCTAACCTAAGAGGCCTGCAAAAAGTTGAGAGAAGTTTGTTTTTAATGCTTTCTAATATTAAAGAAGCGATTCAAAGTAAAAAAGCTTTCGGGAAAGAAATATTGGAAATTATTAAAAATTTATTTAACTATGAAGAAGAAAATCGAGATTTACTTAATCAGAAAAGAAACTTACTAAATAAAATGTGTGATGAAGTAGAAAATCAAAGCAATTATATGGGTGAAGTGAACCATTTAGTGGATGAAATGACCACTTCAGTTGAAGAGACAGATGCATTTATTCAAACTATGTCAAAAAGTGCTGAATTAGCTTTTACAACAGCCGCCGAAGGACAAGACTCAATTCAAAATTCTATGACGCAGATGCATTGTATTAAAGAAGGGGCAAATAGTTTAGAGACCGTTATACAATCTCTGAAAAAACAATCTGTTGAAATTGGTAATATGAACGCTTTAATCACTCAAATTTCAGAACAGACCAATTTACTTGCCCTAAATGCAGCAATAGAAGCTGCAAGAGCGGGAGAACACGGCAGAGGATTTGCTGTTGTTGCAGATGAAATTAGAAAATTGGCTTCACAAACACAAGAGTCGGCACAAAATATTCAATTTTTGACACAAAACATTCAAAATGAAATTATTGTAGCAAGTGATCTTATTAAAGATGAACATGAAAAAGTGGATATAGGAATTGTTTCATTTGAAGAGTCTGAGAAAGCATTTGACATGATAGGTGAATATATCAATGAAGTGGTCATGAATATCTTAGAAGTGATGTCTTCTGTAAGTAAAAATCAAGTTTCGAGTAAAAATGTTGTGGAGAAATTAGAAAAGGTAGGGGATTCTATTCGAGTAGCAGTTGATTGTACGCAGAAGATGATGGATACTGATTCTCAACAAATTCAATTATCCCAAGAGACTACACAGCTCATAGAACACTTGAGAGACATTGGGGACTCTTTATAGAGTATTTGTTTGGAAAAGTTTTTTGCTCAACAACGAATATGGGGACGGTTCTCTCATTCATTTTGATTTCAAAATAAATGAGAGAACCGTCCCCATTATATTAGTAAATTTGGATTACGTATTAAAACCAGGAATAATTAAACTCTATTGGTATTTAGCATTTTTCTACAGCAATTGCATTAAAGTTAATTTGTGTTAAAATCAATTTCGAAATAAATGGTATTTCTATGTTAAGACCAGTTGTTTCTTTAACTTCTAATGTATATAGTACGCAGTCATCACATTTTGGTTCATCGCAAGTTGTAAAACAGAAAGAATCAGATGTAGCAGCTAAGAATAAACCTAATTCAATACCATTTGTTGTTGAAAGTAAATCTTCGGCGCTGTTGTAATATCTAGCAAACTTCCAAGTTCCGATACATACTTTTTTGCAACAATTTGTAACCTTGAACAATTGAAGTGTAAAGCTTGCATTAGCGGCAGTAAGTAAGTCAAGAATCGGAAGATCTAGGTTAACTTCTAGGTCTCTGAATTTTACAATACTAGAGAAGTCGAGTTTTACAATTGGTTTTTTAAAATGTTTTAAGTCAATTTCTAAAGAAGCTACCTCGCATTTTCTGTCACAATCAAAAACATTAATACATTGGTCACATACTTGTCCACAAGCAATCACCACATCTTTTTTGTATTTTTTCTCTTTATCGTACTTATCGTATTTATCGTATTTATCGTATTTATCGTATTTATCATGTTTTTCATATTTGTCAAATTTGTCATATTTATCATCGCACTTTTCATTTCTAAAATCAGAATCACTCATATATTTTCCCTCCCTTCTTTTAAGGTTCAAAATCATTATTTAATTTCAAGTTTAAGATATTCCCTTAGTTTATTATATGAGTCAAGCTATAAGAGGTGACAAGTTATAATGCAATTATATTTTTTATTTGATAGGAAGTTGGGAAGGGAAATTTGTAAAGTGAAAGGGATAAAATGTAAAAATATGGCAAGCTATTATGGCAATAATGATTTGTATGTGTTAATATATGGGTATATAGTACCAATTGCGAAAGATAAGAGAGGAAAAAATGGACAGACAAATACATTACTCAGAAATTGAAAAAACATTAGCTACAGGTGACTTAATATTGTTTCATGGAAAACAATCAACTAGCGAACTCATAGAATTATTAGAGTGGTCTTATTGGTCCCATATTGGGATGATTGTACTTCCAAAAGATGTTGGATTGGAAGGTGAAGGACCATTTATATGGGAATCCACATCATCAGGAGACGGAATTATTGATGTGATTTTAGGTAAGGAGAAACCCAATGGTCCTATGCTTATTCCCTTGAAGGACAGAATATCAGAGGATATCAAACAAGGGTTTGATAACCATTTTAAGATTAGATATTTAAATAGTGTGATTTCCAAAGATGAATTGACAGAGCTTAAGAAATTCATTTTTGAGGTACATACGGCTAGTTTCCCTACAATAAAAGATTTGTGTAAAATATATCTAGAAGGAAAAGAAAAAAACATTCAAGGACCTACTGGAATGTATTTTTGCAGTCAATTAGTTGCCCAAACATATATGAAAATGGGTTATTTATCGGAACGCTATGTAGCTAACGGATATTCTCCTGTAGAGTTTAACAATAATGGTTCATTGCCAAGTACAAAGAGATTTCATTTGTTTGATGGGGCAATTATTAATCACGTATAGTTTTAGGGGGAAGGTCATGAAACACAGAATAGTTATTATTGGAATTGTTCTTATTGTTTTTTTTGGATCTCTTGGGTATGGGATTTTAAACAACAATACCACTAAGAATGCGGACAAAATTATGAATGAAGGTTATGTTGATTTAACCAAATGGGATTTTGAAAAAAATGGTATTGTTAAATTGAATAACCAATGGGAAATTTATTTCAACCAGTTTATTTCTCCAGATACTTTTCAAAAGAATCTACAAGGAGAGGCTAGTTATGTTAAATTGCCAGCAAATAGAACGGTTTTCGATCATATTAAGCCTTTTGAAGAAGACTATTTTTATGCTACCTTACGTACAAAAGTAAAAATAAGTGATCCCTCAAAGATTATTGGTTTAAAGACTACCCTCATTTTATCATCGTATAAGGTGTTTGTAGATGGAAAGGAACTTGGAGGAATCGGCGAAATTGGAACATCTAAAGAAACCAGCTCGCCTAGGTACAAAAATCTTGTGACTTTCTTTAAGCCGGATGATGAGGAAATCGAAATAGTAATTCATGCTTCAGACTTTTATCTTGGAGATTGTTTGGTTGGCCCACCAGATATAGGCCTAGTTGATGCAATCTATCATGAAAATCAATTAGCACTAGGAAAGGATTTGTTTCTGTTTGGAATTCTAATCATCATTAGTATCTATCACTTGGGTTTATACCTAAAAAGAAGAAAGGATAAATCACCTTTATTTTTTTCTCTCTTCTGTTTCTTGGTGGCTGCAAGAACTTTATTTGTCGGTGAAAGATTTTTTATAACCTTATTTCCGATTATTTCTCATAATATATATTCTAGATTAGGATATTTAACGGCATATATTTCCATGTTTGCATTAGCAGGATTTTTGTACTATACATTAGACGGTCTTTTCCCTAAGAGATTTTATACAATATCAAAATATATTTCTTTGGCTTTTGGAGGGACTACATTACTGTTTAGCTATCATTATTATGATTTGCTATCGATTCCTTTCTGTCTTTTTATAGCTCTGTTTTTAGGTTATAGCCTTATAAAACTTGTAAAAGGATATTTGAAAAAATGGGAGTATGCAGATCATGTATTGTTTGGATTTATGCTTTTTGGGGTCGCAATTATCAATGATATCATTTATCAATTTGTATTAATCAATAAAGGCTCTATGATTCCTTTCGGTGTTGCTGCCTTTGCTATTTCTCAAGCATTTACGTTAGCCACAAAATTTTCAAAGGCTTTTTCAACTGCTGAAAAATTAACGCAGGAAAAGGAAGAGATTTTACTTGATTTAAAAAATGCAAATATATCTTTGGAAGAGAGAGTAAGTGAAAGAACAAAGGAGCTCAGTAATACATTGGCAGAGCTAGTAGCAATGACAAAAACGGACTACTTGACTAAACTTTCTAACAGAAGACATATGTATGACATTATGGCATTTAAAATAAGAAACAATGAAAAATTTTATATTATTCTAGGAGATATAGATAATTTTAAAACCATCAATGATACTTATGGACATAGTGTAGGAGATGAATTGCTTTTACACCTAGCAAAACTTTTTAAAGAGATGATCAAAGGAAAAGGTGTTGCAAGTAGATGGGGTGGAGAAGAATTTCTTTTCATTGTTGATGAAGAAGATTCAGAAAGAGTAATAACCTTTACAGAATTGCTTAGAGATGGAGTGGAAAATACCAATATTATGGTTAAAAATATTCAAGTTAATGTCACAATGACATTTGGAATAAGTAAACATATGGATAATATGAACATTGATCACTGCATTAGCATTGCAGATCAGGCCTTATATAAGGGCAAAGAATTAGGAAGAAATAAAGTTATAGTGTATTAATGATGGTGTAATTTAGACGAGAGGGTAAAGGATGCGTCAATAAAAGGCTTTCACTATAACAAAAACATTGACGAACTGGTAAAAAAGGCTTGACACACGAGGAAGAATGTACTATAATTATTTTTCGTGAGACCGTATCTTAAAATCCCTTAGCCCCGGATTTTAACCATACAATGAAAACTTTAAGCAATAGAACTCAATAAGGAGGAAACTCGATGAATACTTATATGCCTAATGCAGAAAGCGTTGAGAGCAAGTGGTATGTGGTTGATGCAAAAGACCTAGTTCTTGGTAGGGTTGCATCAGAAGTTGCAAAAATTCTTAGTGGTAAGAACAAACCAATTTATACACCACATGTTGACACAGGCGATCACGTTATTGTTTTAAACGTAGAGAAGGTTGTTTTAACTGGGAAAAAACTAGATCAAAAACTATATAGATACCATACTGGACATCCAGGTGGCTTAAAAGAAACAAAATACCGTGATATGATGATTAACAAACCTGAAGAAGTTTTTATGCATGCAGTTAAAGGTATGCTACCAAAAAACAAAATCGGTAGAAAAATGTTAAAGAAATTACGTGTATACAAAGGCACAGAACACAATCATGAAGCACAATTACCAGAAGTATTAGAAATCAAATTCTAATAAATGAAGGTAGTTAATAATGTATATTGGAAGGAGGAACCACAGTGGCACAAGTTAAATATTATGGAACTGGTCGTAGAAAAAGTAGTGTTGCAAGAGTTTATCTAGTACCTGGTAAAGGGAAAATTACTATAAATAAAAGAGAATTTGATGATTATTTAGCATTAGAAACCTTAAAGGTTATCGTTCGTCAACCACTTAATTTAACAGCAACGCTTGATAAATTTGATGTTCTTGTTACTGTAAAAGGTGGCGGTTATACTGGTCAAGCAGGAGCTATCAGACACGGAATTTCAAGAGCTCTTTTGGAAGCAGATATCGAATTTAGACCGGCGCTTAAAAAAGCAGGTTACTTAACAAGAGATCCTAGAATGAAAGAAAGAAAGAAATATGGTTTGAAGGCTGCAAGACGTGCACCTCAATTCTCAAAAAGATAATACAAAAAGCCCGAATTATATTCGGGCTTTTATTATTATCCTAGAAAGTTCTGCACAGCCGATTATCTTGTTTATTAAGAAAGTTCTGCGTAAGCAATTAGAAAAGCGGCAGATAGGTAACAAAGATTTTAATTCAGCACAGCCGATTTTCTTGTTTATTAAGAAAGTTCTGCGTAAGCAATTAGAAAAGCGGCAGATAGGTAACAAAGATTTTAATTCAGCACAGCCGATTTTCTTGTGCTAGCGCAATTTGTGGCCCTAGTATTTTACAATAAGTGATGATATAATTAATTCAAACTAGCTTTTTTCACCAAAGGAAGTGAACCTATGACATCAACAAACAAAAAAATTCCCTTTACCCATTTGCACGTACATACTGAATATAGCTTATTAGATGGCTCCAGTAAAATTACTGAGCTTATTGAACAAGTTAAAAAAATGGGTATGGATTCAATCGCCATAACAGATCATGGTGTTATGTATGGCGTTATAGATTTTTACAAGGAAGCAAAGAAGCAAGGTATTAAACCTATTATTGGATGTGAAGTATATGTGGCACATCATTCCAGGTGGAACAAGGAATCTAAACAAGAGTCTGGTTATTACCACCTTGTTTTATTAGCTGAGAATCAAGTTGGTTATCAAAATTTGATGAAGCTAGTTTCAGACGGATTTACAGAAGGATTTTACTATAAGCCTCGAATAGATCTTGAGTTACTTGCAAATCACAGCGAGGGGATCATTGGATTAAGTGCGTGCTTAGCTGGACAAGTATCCAATGCCATTTTAAAAGATGATTATGAACATGCAAAAGAAGTCGCATTGCAATATGAAGCTATATTAGGAAAAGGTAATTTTTTTCTGGAATTGCAAGACCATGGTTATAAAGAACAAAAGAAAGTTAACATTGGTCTTATTAAATTAAGCAAGGAAATAAACATACCTCTTGTTGCAACAAACGATATCCATTATACCTTTGCGGAGGATGCGAAAGCTCACGATATACTTCTATGCATACAAACAAATAAAAAAGTAGATGACCAAGATAGAATGAGATATCCTGGGGGACAATTTTATGCCAAATCTCCTGAGGAAATGCTGGAGATCTTTCCTGAACATTTGGAAGCTCTTGAAAATACACATAAGATTGCTGAAAGATGCAAAGTTGATTTTGAGTTTGGTAATATCAAACTCCCTAAATATGATGTGCCAAAGGGTTATGATGCTAGGGAGTATTTAAGATATTTGTGTAATCATGGAATAAAAGAAAGATATGTAGATGTTAGTACAGAGCTACTTGAGAGAATGGAATTTGAATTGTCTGTTATTGAAGAAATGGGGTACGTAGATTACTTTCTAATTGTTTGGGATTTTATAAAATATGCTAAGGACAACGATATAATTGTTGGACCAGGTAGAGGCTCGGCAGCAGGAAGTATTGTTTCCTATGTATTAAGGATTACGGATATTGACCCGATTAAATACCAATTATTGTTTGAACGATTCTTAAATCCTGAAAGAATCAGTCTACCTGATATTGATATAGATTTTTGTTATGAAAGACGCCAAGAAATTATTGATTATGTTGTTGCTAAGTATGGTGAAGATAAGGTGGCACAAATCATTACATTTGGAACTATGTCTGCAAGAGCTGTTATTCGTGATGTAGGTAGGGCGCTAAACCTTCCCTATCCAATAGTTGATAAAGTTGCAAAGATGATCCCTCAAGAGCTTAAAATCACTATAGATAAGGCACTGAAGGTAAATTCGGAGCTGGGTACATTATATAAAGAAGATGAACAAATCAAATATTTAATTGATATGTCAAGAAGGTTAGAGGGTTTGCCAAGACATAGCTCTACCCATGCGGCTGGTGTAGTTATTTGTGAAAAACCAGTATATGAATATGTTCCACTTAATGCGAGTGATGGAGCAATAACGACTCAATTTACCATGACAACATTAGAAGAGCTTGGGTTATTAAAGATGGACTTTTTAGGGCTTAGAACCTTAACAGTAATACAAAATGCAGTGAAGCAAATTAAGGTCAGCAAAAATATTGATATCAATATGGACACTATCCCATATGATGATTCAGCCACCTTTGAGCTAATTAGTTCTGGTAAAACAGAAGGTGTATTTCAATTAGAAAGCGCTGGAATGAAGAGCTTTATGAAGGATTTAAAACCTGAGAATATTGAGGATATTATTGCAGGGGTATCCCTATATCGCCCAGGACCAATGGATTTCATTCCGCAGTACATAGCTGGAAAAAGAAATCCTGGTGCCATTAAGTATGCTTGTGAAGAACTAATACCCATACTAGAACCTACTTATGGATGTATTGTCTACCAAGAACAGGTTATGCAGATCGTTCGAGACTTAGCGGGGTATACCTTAGGGCGAAGTGATTTGGTAAGACGTGCTATGTCAAAGAAAAAAGAAGACGTAATGAATGAAGAAAGAAACAACTTTATTTATGGCAATGATGTAGACGGAGTACCAGGTTGTGCAAAGAAAGGTATATCAGAGGCTGCAGCTACAGAAATATTTAATACAATGACAGATTTTGCAAAATATGCATTTAATAAATCTCATGCAGCAGCATATGCAATTGTAGCATATCAAACAGCATGGTTGAAAACACATTACCCTATTGAGTTTATGGCCGCATTGCTTACTTCAGTAATGGATAATCCATCTAAGGTATCAGAGTACATTGCAACCTTAAAGAGTATGGAGATTACTTTGCTGCCTCCGGATATTAATGAAGGATACTGGTATTTTTCAGTTTCAAAAGATCAAATGAGATTTTCTCTAGCAGCTGTTAAGAATGTTGGTAAAAATGCCATAAAGGTTATTGTTGATGAAAGAGAAAGAAATGGAAGATTTGAATCGTTTACCCAAGTTTGCGAAAGACTAGGAACAAGCAATCTAAATAAAAGGTTGCTTGAAAGCCTAATAAAAGCAGGAGCTTTTGATTCTTTAGGAGGAAATAGAAAACAGTATATGCAAGGCTATAAACCAATATTAGATGCTATAACACATGGACAAAAAACTGTATTTGATGGACAGATTGATTTGTTCTCATTTTCGGAGGACGTAGTTAAAGAATCATTTCTAGATGATTTGCTACCTCAGGTAGAGGAATATCATGAAGAGCAACTGTTGACTTTTGAAAAAGAAGTCTTAGGAATATACGTTAGCGGGCATCCGTTACAAAGCTATGGCGAAACTTGGGAGAGATTAATTTCGCATAAAAGTTTTGATTTTTCTTATGAAGATGACCAAGGGATATCAATGCATAGACTATATGAAGGACAAAATGTGATCATTGGTGGTCTTATTAGTGAAAAGACAATTAAAACCGTTAGAAATAATAAAACAATGGCTTTTTTAATGGTAGAGGACCTATATGGTGTTGTTGAAGCGATTGTATTTCCAAATCTATATGAACAATATAAAAGTATCCTATTAGAGGATGAAAAAATATTTATCAAAGGTAGAGTGAGCATTCAAGAAGAACAAAATGCTAAAATAATTTGCAGTCAGATCTCAAGGTTTGATGATATCATTGAAAAGAAGTTATTTATCCGTTTTAATGACGAGGAAGATTATGAAGAAAAAAGAGCAGCTTTAGAATTTAGTATGGAACAGCTGTTTGGGGAGCATAGGGTAGTGCTTTACTTGCAAAAAGAAAACATGAAAAGAGAATTGAAAAATTACAGAATACGGTTAACAAAAGAGTCTTTAGCGGTCTTTGAGACGATAGCTGGAGAAGAGAATGTAAAAGTTAAAGAAAGAGTGTTGAAATTTTAAGTAAAATGTAATACAATAAGACTGCTATAAAAGCATTGTAAAAAACAATTCAGGAATAGAATAGTTTTAGTGTCATTGCTCATATTGGAAGCATCACCCACTTTCAAAAGTAAACTGGAGTTTAACTCTATTATAAGAATATTAATATCAAGTATAAAGTTTTCATAAGTAAGTCGGAAAAGTGGTAGATTGGTATTAGAATGTGAACTCAACTTAGCCGATTTTCTTGTTGATAAGGAAAGTTCTGCATAAACAATTGGAAAAGCGGCAGATATGAAACGAGGATTTTTAACTCGGTACAGCCGATTTTCTTGTGAAATCATATGGAGGTAAAAAAATGAGTAAAGAAATATCAACGATTGGTGTTCTTACAAGTGGTGGAGATGCACCAGGTATGAATGCTGCAATACGTGCAGTGGTTAGAACGTCTTTAGCAAAAGGCAAAAAGGTTATGGGTATTAGAAAAGGTTATAATGGGTTAATATCTGGAGAAATCTTTGAAATGGATTCAAAAAGTGTTTCAGATACAATTCAAAGAGGCGGTACAATTTTATATACAGCAAGGTGTAAAGAGTTCTTGACACCAGAGGGACAACAAAGAGGAGCTGAAATGTGTAAGGTATTTGGCATTGATGGTCTTGTTGTCATTGGTGGAGATGGTTCTTTTAGAGGTGCTGAAAAACTTTCAAATCTAGGAATTAATACGATTGGTGTTCCTGGTACCATTGATTTGGACATAGGATGTACAGATTATACAATTGGCTTCGACACTGCAGTGAATACTGCAATGCAAAACATCGATAGAATTAGAGATACATCAACTTCACACGAAAGATGCTCTATCGTCGAAGTTATGGGTAGAGATGCAGGCTATATTGCGTTATGGTGTGGTATCGTAAATGGAGCAGAGGAAATTATTATTCCAGAAAGACCAGAAATTAATGAAAATGAAATTATTAGACGAGTACTAGAAAATAGAAAAAAAGGTAAAAGACACAATTTAATTATTATTGCTGAAGGTGTTGGTGGTTCTATAGAGTTGGCTGAAAAAATTGAAAGAGTAACAGGTATCGAAAGTAGAGCTACAATATTAGGTCACTTACAACGTGGAGGTAGCCCAACAGCACTTGACAGAATGCATGCATCAATGATGGGAGCTTATGCTGTTGATTTGTTGTGTGAGGGAAAAAGCAATAGAGTAGTTGCCTTTAAAAATGGCAAATATGTAGATTTCGATATTGATGAAGGCTTAACTATGGAAAAACACTTTTCAGATTTTAGATATGATATAAGCAAATTATTAGAGACTAGATAGATTCATATTAGGCTTCAAGTAAACACTTTGTTTATTTGAAGTCTTTTCTATTTAATCGACTAAGGAAAAGCACATTTGTAGTATAAATTATACCAAAGTGCTTTTTATTATTTAGACATATGATTATAGCGTAGTGAAAATAATTTCTCTATTGCTAATAAATTCTATGCGCAGTATAATCACCTTGAAAGCAGGAACTTGAAAACTCAACAACAAATAAATATTAATAATAAAATTAACAAATAATATATTTATATATACGAATAAGGTAACATAAAGTAAATTTAATTAATATAACAGATACTAGCAATAAAGGAAAAAACACATTAAATATATAAAAAGGAAGTATGAATATGGAACCAGAAGTATATAATCAATCGAATTTTGCAATTCTTAAGGCAGCATATCTATACTATATAAAAAATGTGCCCCAGAATGAAATTGCAGAAAAAATGAATATATCAATAACAACTGTTTCACGCCTTATTAAAAAAGCCAAAGAAGAAAAAATTATAGAATTTGTAATTAGAGATCCATATATTGAGTGTATGTATTTAGAGGAAGATCTACTAAAAGCATTTGGATTGAAGGATGTTATTATCGCACCAAATGATTTCGTGAGCCAAGTAGACGAAAAAGGAAATAATGCTGAGGCGATTAAAAAGCTAGTGGCTCTAGAAGGTGCACGATATCTTCAAAGAATAATCACGGAGGATGATGTATTAGGTATTACCTGGGGAACAACAATGTACTATTTGATACATTACTTGAATCCGTGTCAAAAAGTAGATGCAGCATTTGTTACTTTACATGGTAGTATTGCATGTTGTGATCATGAATTAGATGTAAGAACGCTGGTTTCAAGAATGGCGATGGCATTTGGGGGAAGAAATTATTATCTTCTGTCAGAAGCGTTAATGAGTAATAGGAAAATTGCGGATTCGATTATAAATGAAAAAAACACTAAAGTTGTTTTTGATATGTTTGATAATGTAACAATTGCAATCAATGGTATTGGGTCAATGTATCCACAATTAAGTTCAGTTTTAGCAGGTAAGGATTATTTAACGGAAGAAGAATTAGCTGGGCTTAAGAAAGAAAACGTTTTTGGTGATATAGCACTAAGATTTATCAATGAAAATGGTGAAGAATGTGTTGGAGATTTAAGGGATAGAACAATTGCCATTGATTTAGATAAGTTTAAGAAAATCAACACTAAAATAACAATAGCCTCGGATGAAAGCAAGGCTCATACAATTTTAGCTGCATTAAAAGGTAAATTAGTGGATGTACTTATTATTGATTATGCACTCGGTCGTGCAATTATGGAGCTAGTTCGAAAAGACGAATGAAAACAAGGTAAGAAGTTTAACCGTAGCGAATGGGGAGGTTTTGTAACATTGAATAATGAAAAAAGTGCGTAACATTGCATTTTTAATAAATGGAAAGGTGGTAAGGCGGCAATGAAAAAATATATTTTAAGTATTGATCAAGGAACTACTAGTATTAGGGCGATTTTTTTTAATCATGCTGGGGAAATTTGTAGTGTATTTGCAAAGGAATTTGCACAATTCTATCCTCATTCGGGTTGGGTAGAACAAGATCCAATGGAAATGTGGCAAGTAACTGTTGAAGTTATAGCAGCTGCTATGAAAAAAGCTAGCATTACAGAGGATGAAATCGTTTCTATTGGTATCACAAATCAACGTGAAACATCAATTGTTTGGAACAAAAATACTGGAGAACCAATCTTCAATGCTATCGTATGGCAAGATAGAAGAACAGCGGAATTCTGTGACGAATTAAAAGCTAAAGATCCTAATGCTAACCAAACTGTTAGAGAAAAAACAGGTTTAGTGATAGACTCTTATTTCTCTGCAACAAAAATAAGATGGATGCTAGATAACGTCCCAGGCGCTCGTGAGAAAGCAAATAATGGAGAATTACTTTTCGGTACAGTTGATACTTGGATTTTATGGAATCTTACTGGCAGAAAAAATCATGTAACAGATTATAGTAATGCTTCAAGAACAATGGTTTACAATATTCATACTCTTGAATGGGATAAAGAGTTGTTAGAAATGTTTGATATACCAGCGTCAATATTACCAACAGTATTACCTAGCAGTGGAGAATTTGGTGTTACTGCTCAAATCTTTGATAGAGCTATCCCAATTACTGGCGATGCTGGTGACCAACAAGCAGCTACATTTGGTCAAGCTTGTTTCAAAAAAGGTATGGCTAAGTATACATATGGTACAGCAGGCGTTATGATGATGAATATTGGTGAAAAACCATTTTTATCAAAGAACGGACTTTGTACTACAATCGGTTGGGGCCTTAACGGCAAAGTTGAATACTTATTAGAAGCTGTTGTATTTGCTGCAGGTGCATCAATGCAATGGTTACGTGATGAATTGAAAATGGTAGAAGCAACACCTGACTCTGAATACTTTGCAAGTAAAGTAGAATCAGGAGAAATTTATCTTGTTCCAGCACTTGTAGGATTAGGCGCTCCATATTGGAATTCTTACGCTAGAGCAGCTATCTTTGGTATGTCTAGAGGCACTACAAAAAATCACATTATTAGAGCAACATTAGAGTCCTTAGGATATGCAACAAGAGATTTATTTGATTGCTTCTCAGAAGATTTAGGCGAAAGATTATCTATCTTAAAGGTTGATGGTGGCGCTAGCAACAATAACCTATTGATGCAATTTATCGCTGATATCGTTGACGTAGAAGTTGAAAGACCGGACAACGTAGAAACAACAGCTGCTGGAGCTGCTTACTTAGCTGGTTTAGCAGTAGGATTCTGGAAAGATCAAGATGACATCGTTAAAAATAGAACGATTAATAGATTATTCAAACCAGAAATGACTGCAGAAAGAAGAACTGAACTTTATAAAGGTTATAAACGAGCTGTAAAAGCTACATTAGCTTGGGCAGACGACAAATAGACATTTGATTCAAACATAATTATTTGGGAGGCGTTTACATGAATGGTATGTAAACGCTACCCAAGTTATTATAAAAAAATCATAAAACAAGGAGATGAAACCATGGAAACAGATATTTTGATAATTGGTGGTGGTGTGATTGGTACTTCAATTGCATATCAACTAGCAAAATACAATTTAAACATTACTCTAGTGGAAAAAGCTAGTGATGTTTGTATGGGATCAAGCAAAGCGAATTCTGCTATGATTCATAGCGGCTTTAACATTGATGCAGACAAATTAAAGGGTAAATTAGCTTTGGAAGCAAATCGAGTAATTAAGAAATTATGCGAGGAATTAGATGTATGTTTGGAAAAGCCATTTGGTTCAATAACAGTTGGATTCGATGAAACTGACCTAGAGAAAATGAAAAAGACATTAGAAAATGGCACAAAAAATGGTATTAAAGGCATGAAGATTCTTGATCAAAAAGAATTGCATGAAATGGAACCTAATTTAAATCCAGAGGCGAAATATGGATTATTCGAACCTGAAACAGGGATTATTAATCCATTTGAATATACGGTAGCATTAGCAGAAAATGCAGTGCTTAATGGTACTACGGTTTTATTTAATACCGAAGTTTTAGACGTTATTGTTAAAAATAAAACAGTCTTTGGTGTTAAGACGAACAAAGGTGATATTGAGGCTAATGTTGTTATTAATGCAGCAGGGCTGTATTCAGACAAAATAGCAAGTATGGTTGAAGAAATAGAATTTAATATTACACCAAGAAAAGGACAATATTTCATATACGATAAAAAATGGGGTAAATTATTAAATCATACAATATATACATCTCCAACTAAAGTTTCAAAGGGGATGATTGTTAATCCTACAGTTCATGGAAATATAATAGCAGGTTCAAATGCGGAAGAAATTGATGACAAAACAGATTTAGCTACTACTGCAGAAGCCTTAAATGACATATATAAAAATGCGATTTCACATTTATTTCCTGCTTTACCAAGAATGGGTGAAGTAATTACTGCATTCTCTGGACTTAGGGCAGCAAGTGATAACGAAGATTTTATTATTGAACATGCTAAAACAGTAAGGGGACTCATCAATGTTGCAGGAATTCAATCACCAGGGTTAACATCAGCACCTGCTATAGCCACTATGGTTGAGGGTCTCATTAAAGAGTTAGATTATGATTTGGATTTTTCTCCAAAAGCAAATTATATTATCGGTAGAGAAAAACCTGTACTGCTTGCAGAATTATCTTATGAGGAGAGAACTTCTTATATTGAAAAAAATCCTGATTTTGGCGAAATCATTTGTAGATGTGAGTCCATTAGCAGAGGCGAAATTATTGATGCAATTCATAGACCTATACCAGCGATGGATATGGATGCAATTAAACGTAGAGTTAGAGCAGGAATGGGACGTTGTCAAGGCGGTTTTTGCGGAACTAAGGTACTAGACATAATTAGTAAGGAGTTACATATTTCTCCGCTCGAGGTTACACTAAAAGGTGGAAAATCTACGGTATTAGCGTTTAGGAATAAAGAATTATCTTTAGAGGAAGGAGATAGCAGTCATGAAAAAATTAGAGTATGATTTAGTCATTGTTGGTGGAGGTCCTGCTGGTCTTGCAGCAGCACTAGAAGCAAGAAAAAATGGCGTTAAAAAAGTACTTATTTGTGAAAGAGCCTCTTACCTAGGGGGTATTCTACAACAATGTATTCATAATGGATTTGGTTTACAATATTTTAAGGAAGAATTAACTGGTCCAGAATATGCAGGTCGATTTATTAAAGAGGTTGAAAATTCTGATATTGATGTGAAATTAGGAACTATGGTAATGGAAATAATGGAAGATAAAAAAGTAATTGCTGTAAACAGAGAAGATGGAATGTTTTCTGTAGAGACAAAGGCGGTAATCTTATCAATGGGTTGTAGAGAAAGAACCCGTGGTGCTATTACAATACCGGGTAACCGTCCAGCAGGCGTTATGACAGCAGGTACAGCACAAAGCTATGTAAACTTAGAAGGATTTATTCCGGGAAAAGAAGTAGTAATTCTAGGATCTGGAGATATTGGATTAATTATGGCAAGACGACTTACCTTAGAAGGCGTAAATGTAAAAGGTGTTGTTGAACTTATGCCTTATTCTACAGGGTTAGTACGAAATAGAGTTCAGTGTTTGGATGATTATGGTATTCCACTATTATTAAGCCACTCTATCATTGACATTCATGGTAAAGAAAGATTAGAAGGTGTAACTATAGTAGAAGTTGGTAAAGATCTTAAACCAATAGAAGGCACAGAGCAATATGTTGCGTGTGATACTCTTTTACTTTCAGTAGGTTTAATACCAGAAAACGAATTGTCTGCCAATTTAGGCTGCCAAATAGATAGTGTAACTAGAGGACCTGTAGTGAATGAAAAACGCATAACAAATATTCCTTGGGTATTTGCTTGTGGTAATGTACTTCATGTACATGATCTAGTTGATAATGTTACACAAGAGGCCGAAATTGCTGGTAAAGCAGCGGCAGCATTAATTAATAACGAAATGAATAAAGAAGAAAAGGATGTAGAAATTACACATGACAATCATATTGGATATGTAGTGCCTCAACATATTGATGCATTAAATAATCAAGAAAAAGCAGTAAAATTCTATTTACGTGTAAAAAATCCTAATGAAGATATAAAATTAGTAGTAAAGGATAATACTGATAAAACTTTATTAACAATAAAAAAAGCAATAGTTGAACCAGGAACAATGATAACGTTCTCTTTGCCAAGAAAGTTTGTTACAAATGATACTTCATCAATTAATATTTCCATTTCTAAGGAATAGTCAGAAAAATATGGAGGTGAAAAAAGTCGTGGAAGAAACAAAATTAATTTGCATTGGTTGCCCTAAAGGGTGCAATTTAAATATAACTCACACTGGTAAGACTATTCATGAGGTTGCTGACTATAGTTGTAAAATTGGACTAGAGTATGCTAAAACTGAATTCATTGAACCAAAGAGAATTATAACAACTACTGTGAAAATAAAGTCCGGAAACTTACCTTTTGTACCCGTTAAAACAATGAATCCAGTGAATAAAGAAAAAATATTCGAAATTATGAAAATCATAAGTAAATTAGAAATTGAATCCCCAGTAAAGATTGGAGATGTAGTAATGTCAAATCTTGCCGGAACAGGTGTGGATTTAGTGTGCACTAGAAATATTGAAAAAGTATCTTAAGTATGGTTACAATAAATTATTAATCATAAGGAGAATGTTTATGAAATATTTTGTAAGATTGAAAGATGTTGAGGCTACACAAAGACCTTATTATACCAGTCAATATTTAGTAAACGAAGAAAATGGTTGTGTAGCTGGTTGTTTCACTGGTATCAGTAGCCATCACAGAACAGAATATCCAAATTCACAATCCCATGAGGATCAAGAAGGATTTCTCGTTTTACAAGGAACGGGATGGGCAAAGGTTGGAGAGCAAGAGTTTAAGCTTGAGCCTGAAACAGCATTTATAGTTCCGGCTGGCGTAGATCATGCTGTAAGAAGAGATGAAGATTCCGAAGTACTTAAGGTTTTCTGGTTTCATGCGGCTATATGAATTTAGATCTATATGAAAATATTTTCAATATTGATAATAATATTATTGTGAACTAGAATGTATTTAAGGATAGTATTTGGCCAATATCCAGAAAACATGAATAGAAGTAAAACGTAACAACAAGAAAAGCAAGAAAAACAAGAAAAGCAAGAAAAGCAAGAAAAGCAAGAAAAGCAAGAAAAGCAAGAAAAGCAAGAAAAGCAAGAAAAGCAAGAAAAGCAAGAAAAGCAAGAAAAGAGAAAAGCAAGAAAAGCAAGAAAAGCAAGAAAAGCAAGAACAGCAAGAACAGCAAGAACAGCAAGAAAGGCAAGAAAGGCAAGAAAGGCAAGAAACAAAACAAAACAAAACAAAACAACCAACAAAACAACAACAAAATACATAAAACAAAAACACCAAACAAAAACGCAAAAAAATAACATTAATAATGACGGAGGAATAAAAATGAATAGACTATATAGTAATGTATTAAATAAGCTTTATGAGGGTGCTGATATTGAAAACCTAATCGTAGCAACATATTTAGTTGGAGCTGAAAAACATGAAGATCCCATTTTAAAGGCTGCAAGTATCGCTATTGAACAAACAACTGGTTCATGGGTTGATGTAGCTGGAGAAACAGATGAAGTAAGAGAGTTATATGCAGGCAAAACAATTAGTGTATATGAGGTTCCTGATTTTGAAACTAAAATGGATCTTGATAAAACTGTTGGCGAAGATGGAATGAGATTTTATATAATGAGGATTGGATATCCAGTTGTAAACGTTGATGATAATCTTCCATTATTCTTTGCTACAGTAACTGGAAATATTATGGCAATGCCATATTTAAAGCTTTTAGATGTTGATTTCCCTAAAAACTTTGTAAAGAAGTTCAAAGGACCAAAGTTTGGTATTCAAGGCGTTAGAGATCTATTAGGAGTTTATGACAGACCTTTATTAAACAACATGATTAAGCCATGTACAGGATACACACCAGAAGTCGGAGCAAAATTATTTTATGATGCTGCAGTAGGTGGCGTTGATATCGTGAAAGATGATGAACTAATTGGTGGAGACAGAGCATTTAATAAACTTGAAGATAGAGTAAGAATGAATATGGCAGCGGCTGCAAAAGCAGATGCAGTGAAAGGTGAAAAAACATTATACACGGTTAACATCACTGATGAGGTTTCTAGACTTAAAGATAACGCTTTAAGAGCTATCGCAGCTGGAGCGAATGCGATTATGGTAGACGCATTTGGTATTGGATTATCAGCTCTAAGAGATTTAGCAGAAGACCCAAGGATTAATGTACCAATCTTATCACATAGTTGCTACAGTGGAGCACAAACAACTTCTAAGTATCAAGGAGTAAGCTCGGTAGTAATGACAAAATTAACAAGAATGTGTGGAGCAGATATCATCTTACTTGAGGCTCCTTGGGGCAAATTTGATAATTTAGCAAACAAATATATATCAAGAGTTATTGCTTGTACAGGCAAATTATACGATATGAAACCTTCTATGCCATTTATGGGTGGTGGAGTCGTAGAGGGCTTAATACCTACAATTCTTGATGCTACAGGAAATGATTGTTTATTAGGAGTTGGAGCAGCTATCCATGGCTACCCAGATGGCCCTACAAAAGGTGCTGTAGCCTTTAGACAGGCAATTGACGCACATATGAAGGGTCAAGACTTAGAAGAAGCCGGCAGAGAGCACAAAGAATTAGGCGTTGCATTAGCAAAATGGGGCGTTTATGGAAAAGATAACGTGAAGAAAAACTATTTAATCTAATTCATTACAATTTTTAAACCCATTCATAGTTCTATTTAATATATAACAGAAGTAAGTATTACCCCTATACCCCCAAAGAACCAATAAACTTTGTAGAACATTGCAAAATTTATTGGTTCTTTATTGTTACAAAACAATCTTTTAATTTACTAGGAAAGTTCTGCATATGCAATTGGAAAAGCGGCAGATATGAAACTAGGATTTTTAACTTGCCGCAGCCGATTTTCTTGTCGAACCGTTTTACAATTTTATGAGTGTATGGTAAAATTATGATGACCCAATAAACGAAGTGTTAACTATGAAGGAGAGTACAATGGAAGTAGAAGATATTATTCAAGAAATTATTGATGAAGAGGATGAACAGCTAAGACAACAGCTTAATTCTAAAAATAAAGAAGAAGATATGAAAGGCAAGGAAGAAAAAAACATAAAAAAAATGAAGCTTATTTTAGTTGCAATCATAGGCTTATTTGTATTTATGATGATATTTCCATGGTTTAAATTAGGAGGAAATACAACTTATAAAGGCTTTGTTAGAATATCCCAAAATATTATTTCTAAAGAATACAAGGATTTAAATATTAGTGAGCAAAAAGTTTATGAAGGCGTATTTATCGAAGCGTCTCCTGTAGATTTGATTGTATATGTTTTTGATTATTTTGATGAGCATAAGACAATTCAAGATGAAAAAAGGAATGAGGTACAGTCTGTTTTTTCTTGGTTACATATCATTTATATCATTTCCTATATTGGAATAGTACTACTATCCCTGATTTCAATATTTATACTTTTCATTTTTAAAGAGTTAAAAGGGTTAAAATTAGTTGCATTTTTTTCGTTAATAGGATTTTTAATATTTGCATTAAACTTTATTGTTATGAAAATTTCATATTTTAACATGTTTGCACTTAGGGCATTAAATGAATTAAGAATGCTAGAAGGTTATGATGCAGCTATATTGACTCAAAAGGGTATTGCAGTAAAAACAGTATTTTATCCATATACGATGACGTTAACAACCCCGTTTTTTTTAGCCTTAGGGTTATCATTGACATGGATTATTATGAGTATCGGAATGAGTAAATTAAAAAATAAAAGAGAACGTGATGCTAGGCTTAATGGCTAATGTATTTTTCGACTACGTTATCCATAGTTGTAAAAGGCAACTCCGCATGTACTAATATCATATCGTGAAAATCTTTTATATCAAAGTTATTACCCAGTGATTGCTTGCTCTGCTCCAAGTAGCCTTCGATTTTATAACCACCATATACATAATGAATGATTTCGCCTGGGTGTGCTATCATACGATTCACAATTCTTTGAGCAGATTCTTTTGGAAACCCTAAGTCTAAAAAAGCTTGTAGAGCTTCTGTTGAGCTAATTCCATCATAATGATATCTTATGTCAATAAGCAACATATAGTAGTAGGAAAGCTTGCTGGTTGCTTTTAGTAGTTGTGTAAAAGGTTCCTCTAAACCGTAATAATCTATGCTAATACCTTGGACGTATTGAGCCCAGCCTTCCTCATAAGGTAACCATGAACATACCTTTCGAATCATAGGCAAATCGCTTTCGTAAAATTTACTAAAATACATATGATGACCAGGAATATTCTCGTGAAAATATAATTCTAGTGTTGTTGAATTAATATTGGTATATGCACTTTCTTGTAAGTACATGTTCCCATACTCCTCTCCGTCAATTGCTACAGGAAAATAAAAACCTGCAGCAACATAATCTTCTAAGTAACTCGGAATGACATATTCTGAGGCTCTATCTATATCATAGTCATAGAACTGCTCATTTAAGCATTTTTCTTCTACTGCATATAAATCCTCCAAGCTATCATAGGTTGGCAATTTACAGGTAAGCTCCTCGTATTCCATAAGTTCGGGGTAGTCAGCGTAGAGTTGTTCTACCTTTCCCATAGTATTATATAGTTCATTCGTTACCCATCCCCTAAGCTCTTCAACAGACATATCATAGGAGGTTTCTTTTTTGATAATATATTTATAATAATTTTGACCATTTTGAAAAGAGCAAATGCCTTGATCAGTATTGGCTAGTTTTTTAGTATCATTAATTGAAGTGATAAGTTTCTCGTAGGCTGGATAAATTTGTTCGGAAATAATAGATAAGCAAGCGAATTTATAAGCCTCTTTTGTTTCGTGGTCCATATTGATCATTTCATCAATTCGGTCTTCAAAGGATAAATATAAAAGAAAGTTTTCAGGCTCGACTAATAAGCTATCAAGCTGCAAGATTACCAAATCATATAATTCGCGAGGCATAAGTAAACCCTTCGTGGCCTTCACTTTTTCATACTCTATTAACTGATTAAATAACCTTGGAATTTGTTGTAAACGCATTAAATAGGCGTCCACATCTTCCTTTGTTGATAGATCAATCTGTATCAAGGCAAGCAATAGATTCATTTGAATACCAGAGCTTGGTTCAATGATATGGTTATAATATATGTAAGGTTCTCCATTGACAATGAGCTGGTTTTGGAACTCGAGCATTTCATAAGTTTCTTTTTGTTCATAACTCAGCAAATCATAATCTATGTTTGCTAATTCGTCTAATATTAGACGAGACTTTTGTATTTTCTTATGAAAGGCTGAAGGGGAGAAGTCATCTAATTGATAAGTTAATTCCTCCAAGCCTAGAGCTTTTAAATCATGATACATAAAAGTTGCAGCAAGTGGTGACGAACTTATGATGTCAGGCACTAAGCAAGTGGTCCATGTATTAAAGTCATCCATTTCTTTTTGGATGCTTTCAGGAGTATAGCTGATGATAAGTTCTTCTTTTTGTAATAAAGCAGATGAAGGTCCATGATATGTTTTATAGATAAAAATAAAGATGAATAAAATGAGTAGGACGGCAGTAAATAGGATTGATATCCTTAATCGTTTACTTAATTTTGTATTCAAAAAAAGCTCCTTTCGGTTTTTCTAATCAAAAAAAAAGACCTAGTAACACTATATGTTACTAGGCAAAATATTATTATAGGTCTACGCGTTTGTTCAAAAGCTTTCCAGAGAAGTAGAAAAGCACACCAATATATATTGGGAACAATGCGCATGCAATTCTAAGATACTTGTAAATATATTCGGTAATAACGGATGGATCTGGTGTTGTTGAAGATAATTGAACCATTTCGTTCATATCCCCAATGAACCCAAAGGATGCAAGTGCAGTAGCATTAATGATCTCCATAAGACTATAGATAGCGATGAAGAAAACCAAACTAATTATCCAACCAATTTTAGAATCAGACAATATTGTCTTTCTTAAGGTGATTGCAAGAATTGCAATCATGATGACTGTAAACCATTCAAAGGTGCTTGCAGTTACAAATAAAAAGAATTGACCTAGAGAAGGTAATACGTTTGACTGCTTAATTACATGAAAGATCTCTCCACTTACTTGATTTATCTGATCATAGTATAAGGTTTTGGTAAACTGAAAGTTAAGAAACATGAGACCAAATACTACAATTACTACAAATAACAATTCTATCAAGCTAACAAGACCTTTTGACCCAATGATTTTATAGCCACTCGTTGGTGTTAAAAACAATGAATAGCCCTGCTTCTGATTTAAGTCAAAGGAGTAAGAGCGAATTGTATCAATAAAAACCATGAGAATTCCGCCGGCAATCATTGTAAATATAAAGACCATAGATAGTAGTATCCATTCACCACCTTTATAGATCCCAAAAAGAATTCCCAGCTCTAAGAATGCTAAAATGATCAATGAAATAAATATATTGTTTTGTTTTCTTAGAAGTTCATATTTTATTAACTTAATCATACTTCATACACCTCCCTGTAAAGGTCAACAATTGATTTTCCATGTTTTTCTCTTACTTCTTCGGCATTTCCCATAACAACAATCTTTCCTTCCTTAATGAAAATAACATCGTCTAATATTTTTTCCATTTCATCAATCAGATGACTTGAGATTAACAAGGTGTTTTCAGGAGTTGCACGTTCAATCATTGCATTTATTATTTGATCTCTGGCTATTAAATCTATTCCGTTTAGGGGTTCATCTAACATAAATAGCTTAGCGTTTCGAGACATAGTAGCAGCGATCTTTAGTTTGGAAGCCATACCTGAGGATAGTGATGACACTTTCGTTCTCATGTCAAGTTTCATTGTGTCAATTAATCTTTTATAGGTATCTATCTCAAAATCCTCATAAAAATCCTTATGAAATTGACCTACTGTTTTAATTGTCATGTATTCATACAAGTATTGTTCTGTAGTCATATATGCAACATGTTTTTTGGAGTTTACTCCAACGGGGCTACCTAATACTTCGATGCTACCATTTGTGGGATGAAAAAGACCTGCAATCATTTTCATGAGTGTAGATTTACCACTACCGTTAGGTCCTAATAACCCATATATTTTTCCGGGTTCAAGTGTTATTGAAGCTCCGTCAACAGCTAGTGTTTTCCCAAACCGTTTACTTAAATCATTTGTTTGTAATAAAGCCATATTATTCACGCTCTCTTTCTTTAATAATTTTTACCATATCCGAGAAGTTATATCCCAATTCTGTCATTTCTGCTATGAAGTGATCAATTACCTTGTTAGCCATTGGTTCTTTTAGTTTTAAGAGGGTCTCCTCAGAATCTGTTACAAAAGTTCCTAGACCTCTTTTTGTAAAACAGATGTTTTCTAGTTCTAGTTCCTTATAAATCCTAGCTGCAGTATTTGGATTAACGTTATAGGAGACAGCAAGGCTTCTAGTAGAAGGGAGCTGCTCTCCGGGCCCTAGGATTCCAAGTATTAATTGTTTTTTAATGGCATCCATAACCTGAAGATATATTGGTACACTAGTATTAAATTCCATATCTACGCCTCCCGTATTAGTGTCATAGATACATAGTACACCAATAAGGTGTAGCTGTCAAGTGCGTTTTGAATTATATTTATATTGGCATTAGGGGGAAACATTTTATATTACTGAATAATAATTGTCATTACGACAAACATGAGTTATAATATATGAGGGTTATTATATATTTACGGAGGCAATGAATGGAAAAGAAAGGCATTATAATGAATTTGAAACCTACACAAATACTTGTGATAGGGTTTTTGTTAGTTATATTAATCGGTGCATTAGCATTAAATCTTCCAATGTCTAGTTATGACGGACATAGTGTCGGCTTTGTAAATGCTTTATTTACTTCTACCTCTGCAGTGTGTGTAACAGGATTAGTGGTAGTCAATACATTAAACCATTGGACGTTTTTTGGAAAGATAGTTATCTTAGGACTCATTCAAATAGGTGGTTTAGGATTTATGACGATTGCGACGACTTTATTTATAATCCTTGGTAAAAAGATTAGATTAAAGGAAAGACTAATTATTCAAGAAGCACTTAATCAGTATACCTTGTCAGGCATGGTAAGATTGACAAAAAATGTCGTTCTAGGTACTTTGCTTATAGAGGGTATTGGTGCAATATTATTATCTATTCGCTTTGTACCAGAGTACAAATTGTATGGTGTCTTTATGGGTATTTTCCATTCGGTATCATCATTTTGTAATGCAGGCTTCGACATAGTCGGAGATCAGAGTTTAGCACCTTATGTAGGGGATGTTTTGGTTAATATTACGATTATGACCTTAATTGTTTTAGGTGGTTTAGGTTTTACGGTTTGGTTGGATTATATTAAGCTTCTAAAAGATAAAAAGAAATATAATTATAGTTTAAGAAGGTATTTTCATAAATTAACACTCCATACGAAGTTGGTTACGGTTCTTACCGTCGCCTTGATTGGAGTAGGTTTTCTCTTTTTTTTAGTAATTGAAGGTATGAACCCGGCAACACTTGGACCTTTGAGTTTGAAAGAAAAAATACTTGGTAGCTTGTTTCACTCAGTGACGACAAGGACTGCGGGCTTTAATACATTATATCTTCCAGGAATGAATGATGCATCGAAGTTCATGACTATTATTTTGATGTTTATTGGAGGTTCTCCTGCGGGTACAGCAGGGGGGATAAAAACAGTAACCTTTGGTATTATATTTTTGGCAGTTGTATCTGTAACAAAAGGAAGAGATGATGTTGAGGCGTTTCATAAAAGAATTTCTTGGGACATTGTTAAGAAGGCATTGGCGGTCATGGTGATCAGTATAACAGTTGTTATTAGTGCTACAATGCTGCTATCCTTAACAGAGGTTGCAATTATGCATAAGTTTAGTTTTATGGATGTATTCTTTGAAGCAGTTTCTGGCTTTGGTACAGTAGGCTTATCACTAGGAATTACATCAGCGCTATCACCCATTGGAAAGATTATACTTTGTTTTACCATGTTTATTGGTAGATTAGGACCAATCACTATGATGGTTGCCTTTTCATTAAAAGATAAAAAACACAAGAGCACAATTAGAAATCCAGAGGAAAAAGTAATGGTAGGGTAAGAAAAGTGCCTATATATAAATATTGTCATTAAATGGTTTTATCATTGGAGGATTATTATGGCTAAGAAAAGAGATTTTGTTGTATTTGGGTTAGGTAAATTTGGACGCAGTGTTGCACAAACTTTATCAAAAAATGGGTGTGATGTACTTGCGATTGATATTAATGAAGAAATCATTCAAGATATATCTGAACGTGTTACTCATGCAGTACAGGCGGATGTTACTGACGCAGAAGCGCTACATGCACTTGGCATTAGAAATTTTGATGTTGCAATTATTGCGATATCTAATAATATGCAATCAAGCATTATGGCTACAATCTTGGCGAAGGAATTAGGCGTTCCATTTGTAATAGCAAAGGCACAAAATGATATTCATAAAAGGGTATTAGAAAAAGTTGGAGCCGACAAGGTGGTTTTTCCCGAAAGAGAAATAGGAATTCGCATTGCAAATAACTTAATATCAGATAACTTTGTTGACTATGTTGAGTTATCGGAAGAATATAGTATCGTTGAGATAACAGCTAAGGATGCATGGGTAGGCAAAACGTTAAAGGAATTAAATTTAAGAGCAAAATTCGGTCTTAATGTAATGGCTATTAGAAATAGTGATGATACTCTAACAATTACACCTGGTCCAAATGAAGTGTTAAGAGAAAGAGATGTATTGGTTGTCATTGGTAGCAATGTAGAGTTGCAAAAAATAAACAATTAAGGGATACTTTATGATTACTAGTGTTCAGAATGTCAGAATTAAAAGGGTATGTGCTTTACAGCAAAAACAAAAGGAAAGAAATAGTGAAGGTGTGTTTGTTGTAGAGGGCAAAAAGATGATGGAAGAAACACCTGTTGAGCTGATAGAAGAGGTATTTGTTACCGATACCTTTTATCAACATAATAAGCAATATTTGGATGCATTATCACTCAAAAGCTTGGAGCTTGTAACTGACAAGGTGTTACTTCATATGTCTACTCTTGTAACTCCTCAAGGCATTCTGGGTGTGGTAAGGCAAAGAACGACGCAGCTTAATGGTTTAAACCTAGTAAATAAACCTTTGTTGATTGCTTTAGATAACATACAAGATCCTGGAAATATGGGCACAATTATAAGGACTGCAGATGCAATTAATGCACAAGGGGTAATCATATCAGCTGGATCGGTAGATATCTATAATCCAAAGGTTGTAAGGGCTACTATGGGGTCGATTTTCAGGGTTCCAATTATCATTGAGGCTGATCTAGTAGATGTCCTAATGCAATTATCAAAAAGAGATATTAGGCTATATGCTGCACATTTAAAAGGTGATGATTATTACTATTCTATGGATTATAAGGAAAGTACATGCTTTTTGATTGGCAATGAAGGAAATGGGTTATCAGAAGAGGTTGCGGCACTAGCATCTTCCTATATTAAGATACCAATCTTAGGTCAAGCTGAATCGTTAAATGCAGCAGTAGCAGCTGGAATTTTGATGTATGAAGCAGTTAGACAAAGAGAACAAAGCACTTGTCAGGCAAATACTTAAGTTTAAATTATATAAGGGTTTCTTTGCTTTTTTGTGATAGAGCGAAAATGGATAATAGTCAAATAAAAAGGGAGTACTAAAACTTATAAGTTTTGATACTCCCTTTTTGCTAGGAAATAGATTTTCTATACTGATATGTTCGTCTTTAGGTTACTAAAATACTTTAATATATTTCCGATGTAAACAGAATTTATGAAGAAAAAGATCCCGAAAAACAATTGAGATGGTATGAAATTGATTGCTTTTAATACCTCCATGATTACAATTGAAGTAGTCATTGAATATATGGCTATTTTATAAGATTGAGAAAAACTCAAAGGTACCCGAAGTAAGTTCTTGAAAAATGAAACCAAGAAATATGAGAATAAGCTTTTCAACAATACAGAAATCAGTGCAATCAGTAAAGCTAAACAACCATAACCAATAGCAAAGATGGTTTGATAGGACTGTATGATTTCAACTAGCTCATTATTATCTAGGTGTTGGACCATAAAAATATCATAACCAATTGATCTTGGTGTTGTTCCTAATTGTGAATATACAATATTATTTGGAGTAAATAAATATCCCATATAATATCCGGCTAAGTCATTATAGGAATAGCTATTAGTCTTATCAATAATTACTCTTATAGATTTATCTTCGATTGAAAAAACAAAGGGTTCATCATCATAAATTTCGAGCTTTTTATCTTGGAGTTTAAAGGAAGGAAAATTTTCACTGTTAATAAATTCAATCGTATCGGAGGTTTTATCATAAGACAATAATCCAGAATAAATTGAATATGGCGTAGATAAAAGTATAGATAGCAATACTAAATATAAGAATGACTTAAATAAGTGCTCATGAATAATTGTTACATAAAAAGCACTGGAAGTCATGCTTAAATATATTTTGCTAAAAAAACGAGGCTTTTTCATGGAAATGTGATCCTTTCTTCTGATAAAATTATTGAGTCCAAAGGATTTTCATTAGACATCTTGTACTATTATATCATAGAATAATCGATAATTGGTTTAAAGATGAAACAGATATTAAAATGTATTGAAAAATTAATTTTACTTTATTGAGTTATTGGTTACAATAACGTATAATAAAGGATAGAACAGTTATGATTCACTAGAAGTTTAGGAGAAAAAAATGACAGAATATACATTAACCATTCCATGCCTATTTGGTATAGAGGCAGTTGTTAAAAAAGAAATACAAAAGTTAGGTTATAATATCCAAAGCGTTGATGATGGTAGAATTACCTTTGTTGGGGATGCAGGGGCTATATGTAAGAGCAACCTGTGGGTAAGATCAGGGGAAAGAGTACTTTTAGACATAGGTCAATTTGAAGCTAAAACCTTTGATGAATTATTTGAAGCAATCAAGAAATTACCATGGGAAGATTATATACCTGAAGATGGTAAATTTTGGGTGTCAAAAGCTAGTTCGATAAAATCTGAGCTTTTTAGTCCTTCTGATATTCAATCCATTGTCAAAAAAGCAATTGTTGAAAGATTAAAAAAGACGTATAAGGTTGATTGGTTTAAAGAAGATGGGCCAGAATTTCCAATGCGAGTATTTATTAAAAAAAATATTGTATCAATTGGCATTGATACTTCAGGAGCTTCCCTTCATAAGAGAGGCTATAGACAATTTTCAGGAATAGCACCAATTAGAGAGAGCTTAGCGGCAGGGATCATTCAATTATCTCCATGGAACAAAGATCGTGTATTTGCGGATCCTTTTTGTGGAAGTGGAACTTTCCCAATTGAAGCAGCTATGATGGGCGCAAACATTGCACCTGGTTTAAATAGAAGCTTTGTAGCTGAAAGCTGGCAACATTTGATTCCATCTAAGTGTTGGAAGGAAGCTGTTGATGAAGCCAAGGATTTACAAGATCATTCAGTAGAATTAAATATTCAAGCATTTGATGTAGATTATCAAATATTAAAAATAGCAAGAGAAAATGCAAAAACTGCAGGTGTTGATCAGTATATTCATTTTCAAGAAAGAGAAATGCAAAAGTTTACATCTAATAAAAAATGTGGTGTAATTGTGACAAATCCTCCCTATGGTGAAAGATTAGAAGATAAAAATAGTGTAATTAAATTATACAAAGAAATGGGAGAACAATTTAGGTTACTTGACACATGGTCTTATAGTATCATTACATCCTTTGAGGACTTTGAAAGACATTTCGGAAAAAGTGCTGATAAAAAAAGGAAGCTTTATAGTGGGATGCTTAAAACAAACCTCTATCAGTATTTGGGTCCAAAGCCGCGTTATAATAGTTAAAATCCGGGAAAGGTGGTAAGGAATTGAAAAAAAATTTCACGAGTATTTTTCTTGCAATCTTAATATCCCTTTTAGTGCAAGTGAGTGTAGTTGCAACAGAGCAGAGCAAAGATAATATAAAAGTGCAACTAAACAATGACAAGGTCATTTTCAATGAAAAGGTGGGATTCCCATTTTTGGATGGCAACAATAGAGTGCAGACGCCTTTTAGAGTTATATTGGAAATGTTTGGCGCTAAGGTAACTTGGAATGAAAATGAAAAAATGGCGATTGCCCAAAAGGGTGATATTATTGTAAAAGTACCGATTGGGAAGAAGTATATCTATAGAAATTCTGATGTAATTATTAACGACACCAATTCTATGCTAATCAATGGAAGAACCTATTTACCTATTCGAGCAGTTATGGAAAGCTTTGGATGTGACGTAAACTGGTCCGAAAAAGAAAAGGTAATATACATAAGTAACACGAACAATGATACAACAATCAATAAGATACCTTCAAAATATGATTTAAGAAAATTCAATAAATTAACACCTGTTAAGGATCAAAAGGAAATTGGTGCATGCTGGGCGTTTGCCACACTTGGATCAATTGAATCAGTGCTGATGCCTAGTAAGGCGTTTGACTTATCGGAGGATCATTTAAGCTTAGGTCATGGTTATAACGTCTCTCAAAACAAAGGTGGAGATTTTAATATTGCTATGAGTTACTTGGCTAGGTGGGATGGACCGGTTTTAGAAGTTGATGATCCCTATGGTGACGGTAAAATGAATGCTACAGCAAAGGTAGTTAAGCATGTTCAAGAGGCTAAGGTTTTGCCATCCAAAGACTATAGTGCTATAAAGCTATCACTTCTTCTTTATGGTGGAGTGCAATCTGCCATGTATTTTGATGAAAGTTTAACAAAAGGTAACAATACAATATATAATAATGAAACATATTCATTTTATTATAAAGGAAATGCTAAATTTAATCATGCAGTAGTCATTGTAGGGTGGGATGATAATTATCCAAAGGGTAATTTCTCGACACAACCAGAGGCAAACGGAGCTTTCATTTGTAAAAATAGCTATGGTAAAGATTTCGGAGATGATGGATATTTTTATGTTTCATACTTTGACAAACACATTGGAACAGAGAACGTGGTGTATTCGAGAGTTGATAATATTTCTAACTATTCTCGAATTTATCAAACAGATTATTTAGGATGGGTTGGTCGTTTAGGCTATGGTACAGACTCAGCCTATTTTGCGAATGCTTATGATATAAAGGATAAAAAAGAAAATCTTCGAGCAGTTAGCTTTTATGCAACAGATAAAAATACAAAATATGAGGTATATGTAGTTAAAAAGTTTAAAACTACTTCTGATTTCAAGAATATGACGCTAGTGAAAAAGGGATCGTTAGACTACGAAGGTTATTATACAATTGATTTTGATTCTCCTATTTTAATAGAGAATAAGTTTGCAGTTGTTGTAAAAATTACTACAGCAGGTAGTAGCTTACCGGTAGCAGCAGAATACTATAAAAAAGTTGATTGGTTAGATAAGGTTATTATTAGTGATGGTGAAGGTTATATGAGTCAACATGGTACTTCTTGGGACAGTACTGAAAATATATTTGATAGTAATGTCTGTTTGAAAGCCTTTACTAGTACTATAGAATAGATGCAATGAAATGAAATTCGAAAGGGGATGGTAATATGAGTAGTGCATTTTTAGGTTTACTTGACATCATTAAAGGAGCAGAAAAGGTTTATATTCAGCCCCATAATATGCCGGACCCAGATGCAATTGCAAGTAGCTTTGCGCTATGTGAACTACTGAAGAAATTTAATATTGAAGCAAAAATAATATATATGAATGTAATAGAAAAGGTTAATTCAAAGAAGATGGTAGAAATGTTTAATATTAATATGGTGGTAAAGGAAAATAGCTTTTTAAGTTCTCCTAATGATTTTGTGATTTTGATTGATTCACAAGCAGGCAATTCGAACATAACATCAATAAGAGGCAAAAAAGTTGCGGTAATTGACCATCATCATGACATGGGAGATCAAAACTATGTCTTTAAGGATATTCAAGAGCAAGTTGGTGCTTGTGCTACAATTATCACTAGTTACTATAAGGACTTAAATATTGAACCGTCTACAGATGTAGCTACTGCACTTTTATATGGTATTATGAGCGATACAAATAATTTAACAAGATCATCTGAACAAGGTGATTTAGATAATTTTTATTGGTTATATGGATTATCTAATCTTACAAAAATTAAGAAGCTTAGAATGAATGAAATTGGCAGAGAGGATATATATGCTTATGCTAAAGCATTAGAGACCTTTGAAATATACGGGAACATAGGGTTTGTACACATCGAAAATTGCAACGATTCGCTATTGGGCACAATCAGTGATATGGTGTATACTATTGAAGGTACATCCATTGTAGTATCCTACGCAAAAAGACCCGATGGAATTAAATTTTCAGTTAGAAGTGGTGAAAAATATATTTACGCCGATGAATTGGTTAAACATATATTAAAAGATAAAGGTGTAGGTGGTGGACACAAGGAAATGGCCGGTGGATTCATCGCTCAAGAAGAAATGTATTTCCTTCAAAATAAGGAATTAGATACGTATGTAAGATATAGAACAATTGGTTTTGTTGAAGAAAAAACGAATAGGAGATAGTGTTATGGAGGAAAAGCGTTTTAGGATTGATGGAATAGACGGCAGTAGTATTCATATTATGATGTATAGAGGGGAGGATTCCCCTATTGGCATAGTTCACCTGTTGCATGGTATGGCCGAACATTGTGAAAGATATAGGCACTTCGCAAGTTATTTGGTAAGCAATGGATATGTTGTTTATACACATGATCATAGAAAGCATGGAAAGAGCATTGCAAAAGGGCAAACAATTGGAATATTTGACAAAAAAGATACCTTTTCTAATGTAATTGAAGATGTTAGAATCGTTCAAGATTTCATTAAGAACAGGGAAAAAGGGCTTGAATTGATTTTGCTAGGACATAGTATGGGATCGCTTATTTGTAGAAGATATCTTCAAGAGCATGGAGCCTACGTTTCCAAGGCGATCATTATGGGCACAATGGCAGCTCAACCGCTTCTTTTGAAAGTAGCAATAATATCAGGAAAGATTGTAAGACTTTTTTCTTCAAAGGGCTCCAGAAGTGCCTTCTTAAATAAATTAGTTGTAGGTGGATTTAATTTGCAGTTTGAGCCTACAAGGACTGAATGTGATTGGCTTTCGAGAGACAACAGTCAGGTAGATAAATATCTATCCGACGAACTATGCGGGTACAGCTATTCAGCAACCTTTTATATTAATCTGTTTAAGGAGGTTATGATTAGTCAAGTAAAAGCAAATATAAAGAAAACACCTCAAATACCGTTGCTCTTTGTTTCGGGTGCATCAGATCCAGTTGGATTTAATAGTGAAGGTGTTAAGAAAGTAGTGAACTTGTATGAAGCATTTGGCTATGGAGAAAACGTTTCCTTAAAGCTATTTGACGGTTGTAGACACGAAATATTAAATGAAATTAATAAAGAGGAAGTATATTATTATATTTTGGATTGGATTAAAAATCATTAATAGGATGGATTACTGAGAGAGCGGGGATGAAGTTATGAAAAATAAGGTTTTAGTGAATGTTGCAGGATCTGCTACAAGAAAAATTGCATTATTTACAGTGGTTAATTTAGGTTATGATTTTATTGAATTTCAAAGCCCAGAGGATTTGAAATTTAAACATAGTCTTTTAAAGGATTCCATTATAATGCTATTGCATGAGATAAATTATGCTACATATGAAAGAGATTTTGAAATGATTAAAGAAGTAAGCAATAAAAAAATAAAAGTGTTGCTCATTATTGATAGGTATGAAACTAAGGTGATTGACGACGCTATAGAGGCGGGTGCCAATGATATTATTGTCTTACCGTTGAAAGAAGAAATGCTAAAAAGTAAAATAAAAAACATTCTTGCAAATATAGTTAAGCCTTTTGAGTTAGAAGAAGATAATGAGTATTCCTATATAGATGATACAATCATTGATCACGAAATCATTCGAGCAGACAGAGGGAATTATAGTATTTCTTTGGTAATGGTTGAGCTACATAGCATTAATGAGGAAGAAATCATTGAATTAATTGAGAAACTAAAGAGTAGACTCAGAGAAACAGATTTGGTAATGAGATATGGTCCTTTAAAACTTTTGTTAATTTGTCCTTTTACTGGCAAAGAAAATATTGTCGAGGTTGAAAATAAGGTTAGAATGTTAGTGAAAGAAAATTTCAATAAATTTAAAAATAAGGCTAGTGTCACGATTTATGGAATTTCTTATCCTAAGGATGGAGAAAGAGCAAGGGAATTAATAGAATTATTAGATGAGGGAATAATGAACAGTAGACTACTTGGAAGAATAAGAGGAACATTTAGTGATATTAGAAAAGAAGAAATTGAAACCTATAAAAAATTGTTTAACAAGAAGTATTAAAGAAGCTAAAATAATTTGAAAACACGACTTAAATAGTGTAAAATGTTGTTAGATGTACATAAAGCATTTAATTAGCATGGAAAGGGATAAAAAGTGGAAAATGACATTAAAATCCAACTTCATAATAAATTTAATACTTTACATGATTTAATTGATCAACTTGATTATAACACTGCAATTGACTTGTGTAATGAAATTTTGAATGATTGCATTGAAATAAATGATATTGCTGGTAAGATTGAAGTCAATCAAATTATGAGCAGGGTGAGCTTTAATAGATCCGATTATGCCAATGCATATGAATACGCGTTAAAGGCAGCCGAGTTATTAGAACAAGTGCAGTCTGTTAATAGAGCATTGGACAATCTTAATTTCTTTGCAAAACTTATGATTAGGCAGGAGGCCTTCAAAGAAGCTATTGAGCTTCTAAAGAAGGGATTAAAAATTGCACATAAATATGATAAAAGCAAGCAAGTTGCAAGTATGTTTAATAGTATTGGAGAAGCACATTTTTACTTGCAACAATATGATACTTCAGAGGGATATCTTAAAAATGCTTTAGAAATTGCTCAGAAAAACACCTATAAGCATATTACAGAAATCAAAGTGAATTTGGCACGATTATATATTGCTAAAGGCGTTTTTAATGTTGCTAAAACCTTTTTAGAAGATGCAGAGTCAGAGGCCAATGATAGCAATAATGTAATTCAATTAATTTGGTGCTATATTCTTGACGCTAACATTTCCTATGAGAAGAAGTATTATGATTTGGCAATTGATTATGCCAAGAAGGCTGAAATTCTATCAGATAAATATGAGTTTAACTATGAACTACTTTGCTCTTATGAGTGGCTACATAAAGCTTATGCTAAGCAAGGTGAATTTGAAGTTGCCTATGATTCGTCTAAAAAATTTATTGAACTCCAAAGAAAAATGAATAAAAAAGATAGAGAAGACATTCTCTCAAGAATGCGAATTAAATATGATGTGTATCAATATCAAAAGGAAATGAGAGTTCTTAAAGCTAGTTACGAAAAGGTTACGCAACAAAGGCAAGAACTACAATATGTAATGGATATTTTAGGAAAGCAAAATGAAGAGCTATTATCAATTGCTATCAATGACTATTTAACTGGAGCATACAATAGAAAGTACTTCATGCTTAAATTTGATGAGGAATTCAGTATAGCAGATGAACATAGTAAAGATTTAGCGTGTATTGTATTTGATGTTGATAAGTTTAAAGGAATCAACGATACCTACGGTCATATTGCTGGAGATACAGTGATTAAACATATTGTAAACATATGTAATATGGTTGCTGATAAAAGTGATATTATTGGTAGATTCGGTGGAGATGAGTTTGTCATTATTCTTATGGGAAAAGGCTTAGAAGATGCCCGAAATGTTGGATATAAAATCCTTGAAACCTTACGAAACTCACCAGTAACAGTTGAAGAAGTTGAAATAATTTCAACAATTAGTTTAGGGGTTACAGATAATAAAATCGGTCATCCAAATAATGCTGAAGACATGATAAGAATTGCTGATAAAGCGCTTTATAAAGCGAAGGATAATGGAAGAAATCAATTGTGTATTGCAACTGAGGAGATACAAGCTGCTAATTATACACAACTAATCTAATCATATAAGGAGGGATACCATATGGATGAAAGAAGAAAGCATAAGAGATTGCCGATCTTTTTGCAGTTGGAAATTAACAAGTTATTTAAACAGGACAATGAAATTATTGAGAACCTTGAAGAGGATATTGAGGTTATTAATATTTCGAAAACTGGATTAGGATTTTTGAGTAAGGCACAATTTCCGTTGGAATATTATTTTAATGCAAAGATAGAATTTGATAAGACACAGTTCTTTTATTGCGTACTTAAGATTATAAGGAAAGAGGCGATTGAAGATACCGTTCTTTACGGTTGTGAGTTTGTAGGACTTGCGGAGTTTTTATCTAAAAAAGTTGATGAGTATGAAAAGTTACTTAATCACGAAGCGTAATATTGGCAAGAGGTTATTTCTAGATATAGAGATAGCCTCTTTTTTGTCCAGTAAAAGTTCTACTTTCCACGAAGCATAGAACAAAGCGTTAGATATCATAAATTATTATGTAACGGGCTGACATGCGCTTTGTTCTTGGGTAAAAGAGTTTCCATTATGACAATTCATTACATTAAAATATTACATTTCTTGACAAAATCGGAAGGTGGTGATATAATCTATATCAATGTGATAGCAACACTATCAAAAGGAGGGGAATTAAGGTGAATCGAGTTATGGCAGATTGGGAAAACCCTGCAGTTATCGAAATTAACAAGGAAAAGCCACACGTGGAAAGTTTCCACTACAGCACGTTAGAACAGCTGAAAAAAGGTGACGCTTCTTCGTGGAGGTTAGATCTAAATGGTACATGGCATTTCAAATTATCTAAGAATCCTGATGTTAGACCTGCAGATTTTTATGAAGAAAGCTATGATGTTAGTGATTGGCAGAATATTGAGGTACCTGGTTTATGGCAGTTACAAGGGTATGAGGAAGAAGATCTGCCTTATTATTTGACCTCAGATTTTCCACCTTCCATGAATTTAAAACATATACCTGCTATAAGTCACAATGAAAATGCAGTTGGATCTTATAAAAAATTCTTTGCTGTTCCGGGTGAATGGGCTAATAGAGAGGTTTTTGTTCGATTTGGGGCAGTAAAGTCGGCATTTTATATTTGGGTTAATGGGAATAGAGTTGGATATAGTCAAGGTTCTATGACGCCTGCTGAGTTTAATATTACTAAATATTTGAAGTATGGTGATGAAAATACAATATCTGTTGAAGTTTATAGATACTCTGATGGAACATATTTAGAAGGGCAAAACACTTGGTTCTTAAGTGGAATATATAGAGATGTATATGTATACGCTGAACCTAAGATAAGAATAAGAGATTATTTTGTATCATGTAGTATGGATGATTCCTACGAAGATGCATATTTAAAAATAGATGTTCAGGTAGAAAATCATGCTGCTGAAGACCAAGGGCTACAAATGTCTGCATATTTAGCAGAATCTATTAAAGATATAGAAGCTGGATATTTGACCGAATGTAGATTGGTAGCACAAGTAGCTTGCAGAACAAAAGTGACGATGGAGTCAACAATAATCAACCCTAAGAAATGGACAGCTGAAGCACCTAATCTATATGTTGGTGCAATTGTGCTTAAAAACAATACAGGACAAATCATTACTACTAAAAAATTTGTATTTGGTTTCAGAACCGTAGAAATTCATGATGCCAAACTACTGGTGAATGGTAAATCAATTATATTAAAGGGCATTAATAGACATGACTTTGATCCGGATACAGGATTTGCAGTTTCAAAGGAGAGATATGAACAAGATATTAAACTACTAAAGAGCTGCAATATCAATGCAATCAGAACCAGTCATTATCCTAATGATGCATATTTTTATGATTTATGTGATCAATATGGGTTATATGTTATGGATGAGGCAGATATAGAAACCCATCAACTGGAGAAGCATGCTAGCATATCTAACAATCCAGATTGGTGTCAGCCTATGGTAGATAGAATGATTAGAATGGTAGTTAGAGATAGGAATCATCCAAGTGTAATTATTTGGTCGTTAGGAAATGAAGCTGGATATGGAGAGAATTTTTTTGAAATGAAGAAGGCGGCAATTGAGATAGATAAAACGAGACCCTTTCATTATGAAGGTGATTTAGAACTTCTAATTAGTGATTTTATTTCCAAGCAAAATGCTTCACTTGAATATATTGATAAGGTTGGATGCGATAGAGATAACTATAAAAAGCCTGCGCTTCTTTGCGCTTATGGTCCAGGAAGGGAAAACGGCCTTGGCAATTTGAAAATGTATATGGATAAGTTCCAAAAGTATGATAATTGGTGTGGTGGTTTTATTTATGATTTCGCAGACCAAGCAATTAGGAAAAATGTTGATGGTAAAAACATTTGGTTATATGGAGGAGATTTTGGAGAAGAAAAAACAAGTGGGCATTTATGTGCGAGTGGTATAGTCGCAGCAGATCGATCACTGCATCCTACTGCCTATGAGGTTAAAAAGGTCTATCAAGGATTTGAAGTGAAAGAGATAGACTTAATACTTAATATGGTTGAACTGTATAATCATAACTCCTTCATTAACATGAATTTATATAAAATGAACTGGGAACTTCTTGAAGATGGAGAAGTCTTAAAACAAGGAGAACTTGAAGAAATGAATGTGGAACCGGGAGAATCTAAGATTATCACTGTTCCTATACCAGAGTACAAAAAATTAGAAGAAGCAGAATATCATATAAGTATGAATTGTTATTTGAAAGAAGCGAATAATTGGGGTTCCGTTGAAGAGGTAATTGGTTGGGAACAGCTTAAGCTACCTAATGTTGTCCGGGCAAAAGAGAAGAAGGTATCTCAGAAGTCGTTAGCAGTTCATGATCGTAAAATTAAGGTTGAAGTATTAGGAGAAGGTTTTTCTTGTAGAATTTCAAAACTAACAGGAGATGTGACCTCCCTTGTTTTTGAAAATAAGGAGTATCTCTTATCCCCGCTGAAGCTTAATTTTTATAGAGCGGCTACGGACAATGATTTAAAAGAATCAAGTGAAAGAAAAGGTTTCATTTTCTTTGGAAAGGTTAATTGGAAAAAGGTTTCAGAAAGCTACAAGGTTCAAAAGGTGATTATTGAAAACAATAGATCTGAAGTAGTTATTAAAATTATGCGAAAGGTAAAGCATATTAAAAACAGCCTCATTACAGAATATACGATTGATGGCAATGGAGAGGTTTATGTTAGTCATCAATTAACACCAAAAAAGAATTTAATTAAATTTGGTAGCACAATGGAAATCAGCAATGAGTTCAATACCATTTCTTGGTTTGGTAAGGGCTTACATGAGAATTATAGCGATAGGCAGGAGGGTGCAAAGGTAGGAGTATATTCATGCCATATAAATGAGTACATACATAATTACTTAAGACCACAAGAAAACTCTAATAGAACAGACATTAGATGGTTCTCAGCTACTACTGAAGAAGGTGAAGGATTGTTTTTTGAAGATGCAGGAAAAACACTGCTTAATATGAGTGCTTGGCCGTATACCTTAAAGGATTTAGATGAAGCTCATCATATTCATGCTTTGCGAATGAGAAACAGCATTACGTTGAACATTGATTATAAGCAAAAGGGTGTTGGTTATGATGAATCAAAACAAAAGAAATATCAACTTAGGAAAAATATAGAATATAAATATGGTTATAAGATTTGCCGGGCATTTTGATTGAACAGAAACATAAAAAGGTGGCATTATGGGAGCTAAAGATAAGCGAGAAAAGGAACGAATAGAGGCTATCGACAAAAGGAAAAGAGATGTCATTAACGCTGCAAAAGTTATATTCGCTGAAAAATCAATTGAAAAAACAACAATGCAGGACATTGCCATTGGTGCTGAAGTAGGTGTTGCCTCGGTTTATAGATATTATACAACTAAAATGGAATTGGTGATGGAGGTTGCAAAGGACTATTGGATAAATGAGTTATCCTATGATGACTCCCAATTGTTCGGAACGGGTATTGAACAAACATCACAAATCATGAATCATCTTTCTCAGAAGTTCAGTGAGAATCCATCTATGCTAGTATTTATGGATCAACTGGATACATTTGTTATGAGTTGGAAGGACCAATATCCAATGGATGAATATAGCAAAATAGTGAACTATAACATACCTCTCTTAACGAGCATCATTGAAAAAGGGAAGCTAGATGGCACCATTAGAAAAGACATTCGTTCTGAAGAGGCTGGAAATACTTGTCTAGATCTTTTTATTGCGCTTGCTCAAAAACTAGTTTTAAGAGAACAGGTGTTAAAATTAAGGGATCCAATAAAAGTATCAACAGCGTTAGATGTGTATAAGGAAATGATCATTAAATATTTAGAAACAGCATAGCTAAACATCTTTAGGCGGTTTTTTCCTAGGGCCAATATCTACATCTGAAATTTTATTTACTTTTGTGTCTTTGTGTAAGTGATCAGTATTAACCATATAATTCTGATCATACAAATCATCTTCATAATCTTCAAATAAGAAGGGGTCTTCCGTTACGTTTTGTGATGATTTTGAAGGTTTGTTTTTTGAATTCAGTTCTATAGCTGTTAATACCTTTAAGGATAAATCATATGGATTAATAGGCTTTATTGCATAGTAAGTGATTGAATAAGGAATCGTTGCTAAAACAGCATCCTTTTTCGCGTTACCTGTTAAAACGATAATCGGGGTGTTTTTGTGTGATTTATGATCTCTAACACACTTCATCAAATCATAACCGGATTCATTTTTAAGTCCAAGATCCATAATGATTAAATCAACAGGTTTATTGTTAACAGACAAATAATTTAACATAGTATTTCTATCACTTGCTTCAACAACGGTTAAATCATATTTTTTTAATAAGAGCTTCACCTGATGACGTATAGTATATGAGTCATCAACAATGAGCACTACATTATTTTTAAATAACATAAAATCACGCCCTTAAAATTATGATGTGAGGTTATAACCACGTTGCAAAAAATAATTTATAATTCCAACCTTAGCTACAGTATATGCTGCTAAGACCTGTTGCCATAAATGAAACATTTCTTTGTAAACATAAGAATTCTTATCTTGAGTTTTTAATAAATCATCAAGTATTGTGGCCTTTTCAAAAACTTCGTTAACATAAAGGTTGGCAGAAACTCCCTTTAGATTATGTAATAACTTTTCGGTAAAAACCATATCAAAGGAGTTTTCTTCAAAGGATTTTTCGATTTCTAATACTAGCTGATTGCATTCATCCATGAAATCTTGATAGAGTCCGACAATATCTTCTAATGAGTCAATACCCATATCTTTTATGAACAGAGAAATATTTTCTTCCATACAATTCACCTACCTTTATGATTTGAGTTTACTTGCTTCAGATAACCAGTGTTGGAGCGTTTTGTGGAGGGTTTCGATTTTAACAGGTTTGGTGATATAATCGTCCATACCACACTCGATACATTTATCCTTATCCTCCTTCAGTGCACTAGCAGTTAATGCAACAATTGGAATATGTCTATTAAACAGTTCTTCTTGTTGTCTTATGATTAAGGTAGCACAAAAACCATCCATAATAGGCATTTGGCAGTCCATAATAATGATGTCATAATCATTCTCGAAATATTCCTCTACAGCTTGCTGCCCGTTTTCTACAATATTAACCTCATAATTTAAGTTTCTAAGCTGCATCGAAAGTAACTTTTGATTTGTTAAATTATCTTCTGCAACTAAGATTCTTGCAGTAACGTCCTTCTGAACCAATACCTTTTTATTTGTAAGACTTGTATTACCTTCAGCAATTTGATAAGGTATCGTAATTATGAAGGTGGATCCTTTTCCAACCACACTAGTCACATCAATACTTCCATTGTGTATTTTTACTAAGGATTTACATATTGGAAGTCCAAGGCCTGTACCACCAAAGTTTCTGGTAATTGAGGCATCCTCTTGTACAAAAGGATTGAATATTTTTTCCTTTACTTCCATAGGGAAGCCTATTCCCGTATCTTCTATCTTAAATTCTAAATTCACAGTCTTGTTGTTTATATTCTTCACACTAACAGAAACAGTAACAGAGCCAATATGGGTAAATTTAATCGCATTACCAATGATATTGACAAGAATTTGACGCAATCTAATTGGATCACCAATCACTATAGGCATTTGATTTGGAACAATAAAACTCAAACCAATTTTTTTAACAGAAGCTTGGTGAGAGAAAATGTTCTCTATTTCTGATAATAATTTTGGAATCTCAACTGAAACGCTTTCAAGACCCATTTGATTCGCCTCTAGTTTTGAAAAATCTAAAATTGTATTGATAATATCATATAATACACTTGCAGATTGATTTATACTGTGGATTAAGTCCTTTTGAGTCGGTTCTAAATTAGTATCAATAAGCAATTCGGACATTCCAATAATGGCATTTAATGGTGTTCTTAGCTCATGGCTCATATTTGCCAAGAACATACTTTTTGATTTGATAACATCTTCTGTCTTTTCTTTAAGAATTTCTAATTCTTTCTCTAGTTTTGAGATGTCATCTAAGTTATTAATATATAAAATGTTACCCTTGAATTCTTCCGTATCAATAGCTTTTACTCTAAGAGAAAGATTGTGCTTTCCTGTAGAGTGTTCATACAATACTCTTTTTTCTAAAGGCAGGGTGTTTCCCATATTAAGTGATGCAGTATAGATTTTGGGTAATACATCCTTAATGGATTTGCCAACTACTGCATCTTTAATATTAAAAAAGGAAATTGCGAAAGGGTTTATATATAGTATTTCATTCGTTTGAGAATAAGCGATCACCATATCATCATAAGCTTCTAAGGCATGAAGCTGAATTAAAGAGGATGGATGGGTTGCTTTGTATGCTTCCATTTCCTTTGTATGATTATGTTGAGTTTTCCTAATAAATATGAAAGCGCCTACAAGGAAGAATAAACTAAAAAAATATGGAATTATGTCAAATATTACTTTCATGGCATCACCTACTACTTATTTTATATCTCTATTCTAACAAAAAAACGGCAAGAATACAAATGGTTATTGTTGTAGAGCTCATAAAAAGTAACAAAAACACCTGATTAATCCTGTGAAAAAAAGAAAAGAAAATATCACATTATATTATTTACAGCAACCAATAAAGGTGGTATAATAATAAGGGTCTGCACATCAAATTGACAAATATTTAACAATAGGAGTCTATATGAAGCTTTCGTATGATTTTCATATACATACTGCACTTTCACCTTGTGGTGAAAACACAATGACACCAAATAACATTGTGAACATGGCGTTGTTAAATGGACTAGATGTCATTGCCATATCTGATCACAATACTTGTCAAAATGTTGAAGCAGTCATGCAAGTTGCTAAAGGTACCAAACTCCTTGTCATTCCAGGAATGGAGATTGAGACAAAGGAAGAAATACATATCGTTTGCTTATTTCAAGATCTTAAAACTGCTTATGAAATGCAGAACTGCATTTTTAACAAGCTCCCAAGTATACAAAATAAAGATCAAATATTTGGTGAACAGTTACTATTTAATTCAGAAGATGACATAATAGGAAGAATGGACAGATTATTGGTTCAGGCTACGGAACTATCCTTAAATGAGGTTTTAAAGCTGGTACAGGAACATCATGGTGCATTTATTCCGGCTCATATCGATAGACCAAGTTATAGCATTATTTCTAACTTAGGTATGATACCAAGTAATTTGAATTTACCAACATTAGAAATTTCTAGACATGCAGATTATGAGGCATATGTTAAACAATATTCTAATTACTCTATTCTACAATCTTCAGATGCCCATGAGCTTGGCTTTATTGGAATTTGCAATAGGCAGATCGAAGTGAATACGAAGTCCATTCAATGCATTATTGAAAGTATTAATGCTATTCCCCCGGTTAACAAATAGACGAAAAGAGCGATTTTTTCTTGTTTTTTTTGTCTAGGATAAGTGTTTTAATAAAACATTTGTCTAATTTAAATATATATTAATGCTAAATAATTAAGGAGGTTAATCAATGGTTGCTAACAATCTATTAACAGAAGAAATGTATCAAGAACTAGACGCATTTATCAAAGGCCTACCAACGACTAAAGGCGAGCTTATTCGTGTGCTACATAAGGCACAAAACATATTTGGGTATCTTCCAGCAGAAGTACAAAAGTTTGTTGCTAAAAAGCTTGATGTCCCAACTGCTAAAGTTTATGGTGTTGTAACATTTTATTCTTACTTTACAATGACACCAAAAGGAGAGCATGATATCGCTCTTTGCTTAGGAACTGCTTGTTATGTAAGAGGTGCCGAGAAAATTCTCGACGCGATTAAAAAAGAAATCAACATTAATGTTGGTGAAACAACTCCAGATGGTAAATTTTCAATTACTGCACTTCGTTGTATAGGTGCGTGTGGTTTAGCACCTGTTATTATGGTAGGTGAAAAAGTGTATGGTCGTATTACACCAGACATGGTAAAAGGAATTTTAGATAATTACAGATAATTATATTTTTAAGGAGGAACAGATAATGGCTAAAATCAAATCATTTGAAGAACTTAAAAAAATCAAAGATCAAGTTCAATCTAAAGTCGACTTAAGAGAAAAAGGCGAAAATATTGATAGTTTAGTTCAAATTAGAGTGGCAATGGCAACATGCGGTATCGCATCTGGAGCTAGAGAAATTATGAACTATATGATTGATGAATTGGCAAGTCAAGGTATTGGAAACGTAGTTGTAACACAAACAGGTTGTATGGGTTATTGTTATGCTGAACCAACCATTGAAGTAACAACACCAGGAAAAGAAGCAGTAATTTATGGTGATGTAACACAAGAAAAAGCAAAAGAAATTATTGATAACCATATAATCAATGGTGAGTTAGTAGATGGCATTATACCAATGACTCATAAAACAATTGATCAATAAATGATTTAAGTAATCAATCAATAAGAAATAAATTATCATCTTACCGAAAAAGATTGGGAGGTTAAAAAATGGCTAATTATAATATGCATATGTTGGTCTGTGCAGGAACAGGCTGTAAATCAGCTGATTCTGATGAAATTATTGCAAACTTAGAAAAATGTGTCGAAGAAGCTAATTTGTCAGATGAAGTACAAGTATTAAAGACAGGCTGTTTCGGATTTTGCGAAAAAGGACCTGTAGTAAAAATATTACCTGATAACACATTTTACGTTCAAGTAACACCTGATGATGCTGATGAAATTATTAAAGAACACATCATTAAGGGTAGAAAAGTAGAAAGATTATTATATGTAGATCCAAAAACAGAGGAAATGGTTTCCGATTCTAAACACATGGATTTCTACAAGAAACAATTACGTATTGCACTTAGAAACTGTGGATTAATTGATCCAGATAATATTGACGAGTACATAGCAAGAGACGGTTACCATGCTTTAGGAATGGCTTTAACTGAAATGACACCTCAAGAAGTAATTAAGGTTGTTAAAGATTCAGGCCTAAGAGGTAGAGGGGGCGGCGGCTTCCCAACTGGTCTTAAATGGGAAATTGCATCTAAAAATGATGCTGATCAAAAATATGTTGTATGTAATGCTGATGAAGGAGATCCAGGTGCTTTCATGGACCGTTCTATATTAGAAGGAGACCCACATTCAGTAGTCGAAGCAATGGCTATTTGTGGTTACTCTATGGGCGCTACAATAGGTAAGGTTTATATTCGTGCAGAATATCCACTTGCAATCACACGTTTAGAAAAAGCAATTGAAGATGCAAGAGGCTACGGTTTACTTGGCAAGGATATTATGGGTACTGGTTTTGATTTTGATATTGATCTAACCTTTGGCGCAGGCGCTTTCGTTTGTGGTGAAGAAACAGCATTAATTCATTCAATGGAAGGTGAGCGTGGCGAACCTACTACAAAACCTCCATTCCCAGCAGAATCAGGATATTGGGGTAAACCAACTAACGTTAATAACGTTGAAACCTTTGCAAACGTACCAGTTATCTTATTAAAAGGTGCAGACTGGTTCTCGAGTATTGGTTCAGAAAAATCAAAAGGTACAAAAGTATTTGCATTAGCTGGTAAAATTAATAACGTAGGTCTTATTGAAGTACCAATGGGTACAACACTTCGCGAAGTTATTTATGACATCGGTGGTGGCATCAAAGACGGAAAGAAATTCAAAGCTGTTCAAACAGGCGGACCATCAGGTGGTTGCTTAACTATGAATGACTTAGATACACCAATTGACTATGACAACTTAATTGCAAAAGGATCTATGATGGGTTCAGGCGGTATGATTGTTATGGACGAAGATGACTGTATGGTAGCAGTTGCTAAATTCTACTTAGAGTTCACAGAAGAAGAATCTTGTGGTAAATGTACACCTTGTCGTGTAGGTACGAAGAGATTATCTGAGTTACTTGAGATCATTACAGAGGGTAAGGGTAAAATGGAACACCTTGATGAGCTTAAGAGATTAAGTAGAGTAATTAAAGATACTGCACTTTGCGGACTTGGTCAAACAGCACCTAATCCAGTTTTATCAACTATGGATGCTTTCTGGGATGAATACATTGCCCATATTCAAGATGGTAAATGTCCAGCAGGACAATGTACGAACTTACTTCAATTTATTATTAGCGATACAACATGTGTTGGCTGTACAGCTTGTGTTAGGGTTTGTCCTACAAATGCGATTACAGGAACAGTTAAAAAGCCACATACAATTGATCAAGCAAAATGTATCAAATGTGGTGCATGCTACGATAAATGTAAATTTGGAGCTATTTCAAAAAAATAATCTATTCAGTTATAAATTACACATGTAGACAATCGTTTTTGAAAATTGTTGAAGGTGATTATTTATCGGAAGTATAGATTGAAATTAAATAGATAAAAAAGGAGTGTAACCCATGTCAGATATTAAAGTTATTGTTGACAATAAAGAAGTGCTTGTACCTAGTGGTAGTACTATTTTAGATGCCACTAAAAAGGCAGGCGTTCATGTTCCAACATTATGTCATTTAGATTTACATGACACTAAAATGGTGAACCAAGCTGCTTCATGTCGTGTTTGTGTTGTAGAAGTTGCTGGAAGAAGAAACCTTGCACCTTCATGTGCTACTCCAGCTACAGATGGAATGGAAATTAAAACAAACACAATGAGAGTTTTGGAAGCAAGAAAAACAGTATTAGAATTATTAATTTCAGATCACCCTAAAGATTGCTTAAGCTGTGCTAAAGCAGGCGAGTGTGAGCTTCAAGATTTAGCTGCAAGATGTGGACTTAGAAAAATTGACATAACTGGTCAAGCTCAATCTACATATAAAAAAGATATTACTAGATCATTAATCCGTGATATGGACAAATGTATTATGTGCCGTCGTTGTGAAACGATGTGTAACGTAGTTCAAGATGTTGGTGCATTATCAGGAATCAATAGAGGTTTTAACGCAGTAGTATCACCTGCATTTGAACTACCAATGGGCGAAACTGTATGTACTCATTGTGGACAATGTGTTGCAGTTTGTCCTACAGGTGCATTAACTGAAAACGATGCAACTTGGGAAGTTGTTCAAGCTTTAGCTGACCCTGAAAAAGTTGTAGTTGTTCAAACTGCGCCTGCAGTAAGAGTTGCAATTGGTGAAGAGTTTGGTAAAGGTCCAGGAAGTATTGTTACAGGTCAAATGGTAACGGCGCTTAGACAATTAGGCTTTGATCAAGTATTTGACACTGATTTTGCAGCGGATTTAACTATATTAGAAGAAGGTACTGAGTTACTAGGCAGATTAGAAGCATTCTTAGGTGGAGACACAAGAGCATTACCAATTTTAACTTCTTGCTGTCCAGCATGGGTTAACTTTATTGAAAGCCAATTTCCAGAGTTAATTGATATTCCTTCATCAGCGAAATCTCCTCAACAAATGTTTGGTGCTGTTGCAAAAACATATTTTGCACAAAAATTGAACATTCCTAGAGAAAAGATGGTTGTAGTTTCAGTAATGCCTTGTCTTGCTAAGAAATATGAAGCATCAAGAAAAGAATTTGCTGTAGATGGAAATCCAGATGTAGATATTGTAATCTCAACTCGTGAATTAGGTCATCTTATTAAGCATGCTAATATTGACCTAGCATCATTAGAAGAATCAGAGTTTGACAATCCATTAGGTATTTCAACTGGTGCTGGAGTTATTTTCGGTACAACTGGTGGTGTTATTGAAGCAGCAGTTCGTACAGCATATGAAGTATATACGAAAAAACCATTACCAAAAATTGACTTTGAAGAGTTAAGAGGATTTGATGGCGTAAGAGTAGCTTCGGTCGATGTAGATGGCTTAATGCTTAACATTGGTATTGCTCATGGACTTGGAAATGCAAAATCTTTACTTAAAGAAGTAAGAGATGGCAACCCAAGAAACCTTCATGCAATTGAAGTTATGGCTTGTCCTGGCGGATGTATTGGTGGAGCTGGTCAACCTTATCATCATGGAGATTCAGAAATCCTTAAGAAACGTCAAGCAGCACTTTATCAAATAGATAGAGAAATGCCAATTAGAAAGTCACATGAAAATCCAGCTATTACTGAGATTTATGAAACTTTCCTTGGAAAACCAATGAGTGAATTATCTCACAAGTTACTTCATACTCATTACCATGTTAAAGATAAAGTATAATAGATAAATTAAATTGCCAAATGGGCTATCTCAAAGTAGATCAATTCTACGTAGAGGTAGCCTGTTTTTTAGGTTTATTGGGGACAGGTTAAAGGGTAGGTTATAGGGGACAGGTACTATTGTCTTAAAATAGGTTATAGGGGACAGGTACTATTGTCTTAAGAAGAGAGATTAGTTAGCAAACTGAAGTCATAGGGGACAGGTACTGTTGTCTTAAAAAGAGCCAACTATAACAGTGGAAACTAATAGCATTTTTAATAGGGAGTTCCAAAGAGAAAAAGGTGAGGAAAAGTGCCTGTCCCCTTTCACCTGCATAACAAAATTTACGATTATTTAAAAATTATTCACTTGTCAAATTTTTTCAATTTTCGACATATTTACATACAATTCAAGAAATAATGCATAATTTAATTTTAAAGTTGGGAACAAATACCTATATCATTTTACCTTTTAAATCATTAAGTCTTTGTTATACAATGTATATATTTTGAACACAAAAATTAATGTAATTGAACAAGAAAATTAAGGTATATATCGGGCATAAGTTGGTTTACATAACACGAATGTTAAAAAATAATATCCACATCCAAAAAATGAAAAAATCCAAGAATTTAGGGTTGTGCACAGAGTTAAACACACTATCCACATAAATTATGTAGTCATGACAGCGATAATTGAGAGTTATCCACAGGAAGATGTGTTAAATTGTATGAATTAACAGACAAATGACTAATTAATCAGATTATTTATTTTTCAATGCATAAAAGGAAATTTGAAACAAATATAGAATATTTAAGTATAATTACTTGTTGATATGGATGCCTAAATTCTAGTTATACATAGACAAGATATTTTAACAGTAATTATATATTAAGAAGCAAATGATATGTACATCTCTCATATCATTTTGGAAGGAGTGTTATATATGCGTTATATTATTACGGGTAAAAATATTGATGTTACAAAAGCTCTTAAAGATGTAGTAATGGAGAAGATTGGTAAACTTGAAAAGTACTTTTCTAAAGACAATGAAGCAATTATTACAATGGTTGTTGAAAAACAGCGTCAAATCATCGAGGTAACGATACCTATTAAAGGAAGTATCATTCGAGCTGAGGAAGAAGCAGAAAGCATGTATGCGGCTATTGACTTGGTGGTAGATGTTCTTGAAAGACAATTGTTGAAGCATAAAAATAAACTCATGGATAAGCATAGGCATCACGGTACTTTTAAACAAGACTTCATAGATCATGAATATTTTCATGATAAAGAAGGTATTGAAATTGTTAGAAGTAAAAAGTTTGCAGTCAAGCCAATGGATTCTGAAGAAGCTTGTATGGAAATGGATTTATTAGGACATGACTTCTATGTTTTTAGAAATAGTGAAACAGATGAAGTTAATGTAGTATATAAAAGAAAAAGTGGAAACTATGGTTTAATAGAGCCAGATGGAATTGAAGAATAAGATAATCATTGCTTAAAACATAATATGAGGATTTTTTACAAGAGCATCCTGTAAGGATGCTCTTGTTTATAACCTGAAGGAGGATATCATATGAAATACTCATGGATTGATGAATACTGCTTATCAAAGAAAGGAGCTGTAAAGGAATATAAAGTTGAATGGGATGCAATACGATACCTTATCGGCAATAAAATGTTTGCCATGCAGGGTGGTGATAAAGAAAAGAAAGCAATCATTACTTTGAAAAACGAACCACAATTTGGACAAATACTAAGAACACAGCATAAACACATTATTGCAGGATATTATATGAATAAGGACCATTGGAGCTCGGTCTATTTAGATGGTATTGTACCAGATGAGGTGCTACAGCATATGATTGATCAATCCTATGAATTGGTACTAGGTGCAATGAGTAAAAAGGCACAAAAAGAAATATTAGAAGGATAGAAACGGGCATAAGGAAATAAACGATTTGTAACAAAAATTAGGTAAATATACGAAATGAATAGTTCTACAAGTTATGAGAATTCATTTGGTTAGGGGAGTGATGAAATGCAGAAACAAAAGTATATCAAAGTTGGAATTGGCTTTTCAACTGGGAGAAAAAGTTTTCAAAAGGTGCTAAGAACATATATGCATAGTTGGAAGGAATCGGGTTTGGTAGAAAATGAAAAGATTAGTTTGAATCTTTTTGTTGCTTATGACCTTAATTATAACAAAACGAAAAGAGCGGATTACACCAATATACATCCTGAACTCGTTGAGCAGATTGATAGCAGTAAATTTATTGGAATCGAAGCTATTCAAGAAGAAATTGAGTATTTAGTGAATGAAGGTATTATATCGAGTAATGAAGCGACCTTGATATTTGGAAAGGGGTATGCTGGTAAACGTAATGCAGTGTTGTATAACGCTATAAAGAATAATATGGATTATCTGATTTTTTTAGATGATGACGAATATCCATTGGCTGTAACCAATACACGTAATACTGCAATTTGGGGAGGTCAGCAGGTTCTTACGAATCATCTTAAACATATTGCTGGTGCAGACATTACTCATGGACATCATTGTGGTTATATATCACCAATTCCATCTTTAGAATTTAATGACATAATGACCGAAACTGATTTTCGTATTTTTATTGAAGCAATTAGCAATGATATTGTTAATTGGGATACTTTGAAAACCAATATGAAAAACGGTGGTGTTACATATGCTGATATAAGCATATTAACCAGCGATGAGGCTACAGAGGTACAGGAAACAAATCATGCTAAATTCATCTCAGGTGCAAATTTGTGCATTAATCTAGTTGATTCACAACGTGTTTTTCCTTTTTACAATCCACCGTCAGCTAGAGGCGAGGATACCTTTTTGAGTACCTGTCTAAGTGATCGAAAGGTGCTTCGTGTTCCATGTTACGCGTTCCATGATGGGTTCTCAACCTATAATCACCTTTTAGAAGGAGTTTTACCTATTCGCTTGAAGCCGATCATAGCCGATAATGAAAAGATTATTACTCGATTTTACAAAGCTTGTATAGGCTGGATTCGATATAAACCTTTACTACTCTATATCACACAACCAGATTGTTACGAAGAAAGAATTGATGAAATGCGGGAGCAGCTTAAAGTAACATTGCCAAAAATCTGTGCATATTTTAAACAACCAAATTTTATGAATGTCTTAACTGAATTAGAAAAATACAATAGGAATGTCAAAAATCACTATAATAAATTTCAAGAAACACAACGTGTTTGGTCAAAAATTATGACACACTTTGCAGATCTTAAATAAGTATGCCATAGGGTAAGTGAATAGATGAGTAAAGAGCTAAGTAAAATAATTACTTAGCTCTTTCGTAATTTGTGTTAGATATTATATTATCAATGAGATTACATGAACTCTTATACTGTTGCATTTAAGTCATCTTCTGATAATTGAAGCGTTTCAACTGCAAGATCTCTTAATTTGAACTTTTGTATTTTACCACTAGCAGTCATAGGAAAGCTATCTGTAAAGAAAATATGTTTAGGAACCTTGTGTCTTGCCATGTGTGTACGAACTTCATCCTTGATGTTATCAACGGTAAGGGTAGAACCTTCCTTCAAAATAACAAATGCGCCTACGACTTCATTATATTCCTTATCTGGAATACCAATAACTTGAACATCCAATATACCATCAACAGTGTACAGAAATTCCTCGATTTCCTTAGGGTAAATATTCTCACCACCACGAATAATCATGTCTTTGATCCGACCAGTAATTTTATAATAGCCTTCTTCATCCATTGTAGCTAAATCACCAGTATGTAGCCAACCATTTTCATCGATTGCAGCAGAAGTGGCTTCAGGCATTTTGTAATAGCCTTTCATAACATTATAGCCTCTAGCTACAAATTCTCCTTGAATACCGTATGGTGAGGTTTCACCAGTCTCTGGATCTACGACTTTACATTCTACAAAAGGAAGGGCACGTCCTACAGTTGTAACCTTTCTTTCTATACTATCATCAGCCTTTGATTGTGTACAAACAGGAGCTGCTTCAGTTTGCCCGTAGGCAATGGTTATTTCTGTACAACCCATATCTTCCACTACTTGTCTCATCGCTTTTTCAGGGCAAGGTGAGCCAGCCATTATTCCAGTTCTTAGTGAAGTAAAATCATAATTTTTGAAATTTGGATGATTAAGCATTGCAATCCACATTGTTGGAACACCATGACATGCTGTACATTTTTCTTTGTCAAGTGTAGACATAACAACTTCTGGATTATAATGATCAACAGGCACCATAGTAGAACCATGCGTTACACAAGCAAGTAAACCGAGTACAAGACCAAAGCAATGGAAGAAAGGTACAGGAATGCACAAACGATCATCCTTTGTAAAGTGCATACAGTCACCAATGTTTTTTCCGTTGTTCACAATATTGTAGTGAGTCAACATAACACCTTTTGGAAAACCAGTGGTTCCCGAGGTATATTGCATATTGATGATATCATCAGGATCTAAAGATCGTTGAATACTGAACAGGTCTTCGTCAGGAATATCTTTACCTAAGGAAGTGAGGTCTTTCCAATGATACATTCCTGCATACGTAGCATTATCTAAATAAATAATGTTTTTTAAATAGGGGAACTTAACAGAGTTTAATTTGCCAGGTTCCGATTGGCTAAGTTCAGGGCACAATTTATTTAATATTTCTACATAATTAGTATCCTTAAAACCGTCCATTAAAATTAAAGTTGTTGAATCAGATTGTTTCAATAAATATTCTGCTTCATAGATTTTATAATTTGTGTTAACAGTTACGAGGACAGCTCCAATTTTAGCGGTTGCAAATAATGCGGTAATCCATTCGGGATAATTAGTTGCCCAAACAGCAACACTATCTCCCTTTTTAATACCTAAAGCCATAAAGCCTTTAGCAACTTGATTAATTTCATCTCTTAGTTCACCATAAGTTTTCCTATAATCTTGATCTCCATAGGCAACACCTTCATGATTAGGATAAGCATCTGCAACTTGGTCAATTAAATCACCCATAGTTAGTTTAACAAGGCCTTTTGCTGTTAACACATTAGAGGAAGATACTTGATAAGATTTAATGGTATTCATGAAGTGAGGGAAAACAATACCGGGATCTTCTAAATCCTTTTGCCATCTTTTTGTCCATTCAAGTACAACATAACCATCGTATTGATCAGCTGATAAATATTTAATAAGTTCCTTTATTGGTATAGTACCCTCTCCGAGCATTTTATAGATTACAGTACCATTTACAACAACAGAGTCCTTAACATGAATGTATTTAATAAATGACTTTAATGTATCGTAAGTATGTTCCAAGGTTTCATTCATGAAAGTAAAAGGATGGTGTATATCCCAGAGAACGCCTACATTTTCTTTTTTTAGAGAACCAATAAAAGCTTTCATAGTAGCAGAATTGGCAAATACACCATTTGTTTCAATTAAAATGGTGACATCCTTGCTTTTGGCATAATCAGCTAAAATAATTGTTGCTTCTCTAACAGCATTCATGTCAACAGGTTCAGTAACATGGGGCTCTTTATCACCAAGAACTCTAACATATTTTACGCCAAGATTACTTGCAAGGTCTATATATTCTTTGCCATCACTAAGATGTTGCAAAAGATTTACTTGATCAAATAAATAACAAGCAGAAGAAAGACATGAGATCTCAAGATTAAGATGATTTAATTTTGACTTAGTAGCTTCAATGTTTTCTGGTGTGAAAGGCAAAGCCTTTGGTGCGAATAGTTGATGTGCTATGCCTCGCACTTCAATTCCATCAAAACCTAGGTCTTTAGCAGTTGATATCATATCTGACCATGACCAGTTAGGACATCCTAATGTGGAAAAAGCTAATTTCATAGATAATACCCCCTAATTTATTTGATTACGAATCATGTAATGCATAAGTAATTGGAAAAGCGGCAGAAGTGTAACGAGGATATTAACTCCCTTTAGCCGATTTTCTTATAATACTATGAAGTTTACAAGTATTTTAACATAAATCAGATACATTGAGCAATTATTTTCAACTTAGGCCTGTTACAAATCAATAACAAAAAAGAAATTAATATTGAATAACCTACCACTTAATGGTAGAATGAAATAATGTGAATATAAAAAACATACATGATTATTGTATAAAAATAGACTATAATTGTAAGAATAAGGTAATCACAATCTTGTTTTACTCAATGGAATGGAAGGTGTAAATAATGAATGTATTTGAAAAAATATTTGGAACACATAGTGAAAGAGAATTAAAAAGAATAGTAGACTTGGTAGATCAAATCGAGAATTTAGAAGATAAGTTTAAAGGTCTATCTGATGATGAATTAAAAGGAATGACAGCACATTTAAGAGAACGCTACAAGCAAGGGGAAACATTAGATGATTTGTTGCCTGAAGCGTTTGCGACAGTAAGAGAAGCATCAACCAGAGTTCTTGGCATGACACATTATAGAGTGCAGTTAATTGGGGGTGTTATTTTACATCAAGGAAGAATAGCAGAAATGAAAACAGGTGAAGGTAAAACTTTAGTTGCTCCCTTAGCTGCTTATTTAAATTCACTTGAAGGAGAGGGCGTTCACGTTGTTACAGTGAATGATTATCTAGCAAGTCGTGATGCTGAGTGGATGGGCAAGGTATATGAATTTTTAGGTTTAACTGTTGGTGTAATTGTCAATGGTATTACAAATGAAGAAAGAAGAGCAGCCTATGGATGTGACATTACATATGGAACGAACAATGAATATGGATTTGATTATTTAAGAGATAATATGGTTTTATATAAACAGGATATGGTTCAACGACCACTCCATTATGCAATCATCGATGAGGTTGACTCAGTTTTAGTCGACGAAGCTAGAACACCTTTGATTATATCTGGAAGTAGTAATAAATCTACCCATTTATACCAACAAGCAGATATTTTTGTTAGAAGACTTACAAAAGGACGTATCATTGGAGAAGTCACTAAGATGAGTGCCATCTTAAATGAAGAAATTCAAGAAGAAGGCGACTATGTTGTTGATGAAAAGGCAAAGAACGTTACTTTGACTGCTGATGGAGTACACAAATCAGAATCATATTTTCAAATAACGAATCTTGCAGATCCTGAGAACATGGAAATCCAACATCATATTACGTTAGCGCTTAAAGCTCATAATATTATGTTTAAAGATAAGGATTATGTTATTAAAGATGAAGAAATTCTTATAGTTGATGAATTTACGGGACGTTTAATGCCAGGAAGAAGATATTCTAACGGGCTTCACCAAGCAATAGAAGCGAAGGAATCTGTAAAAGTGCGAAGAGAAAGTAAGACGCTTGCAACAATTACCTTCCAAAATTATTTCAATAGATATACTAAAAAGTCAGGAATGACAGGAACAGCATTGACTGAAGAACTTGAATTTAGAGAAATATATGGTATGGACGTTATTGTGATACCAACCAACAGACCGATTACAAGAAAGGATCATCCAGACTTTGTTTATCGTTCTCACGAAGAGAAAACAAATGCAATCATTCAAGATATCATAGAGGCAAATAAAATCGGGCAACCAGTTTTAGTGGGTACGATTACAATTGATGCATCGGAAGACCTTAGTAATAAATTAAGAAAGAATGGTGTAAAGCATAATGTCTTAAATGCTAAGTTCCATGAAAGAGAAGCAGAAATCGTAGCAGACGCAGGGCAATTCGGTGCGGTGACAATTGCAACGAATATGGCAGGTCGTGGTACTGATATTAAACTTGGAGAAGGTGTTATCGAAGTAGGCGGATTGAAAATCATGGGAACAGAAAGACATGAATCGAGACGTATAGATAACCAGTTAAGAGGACGTTCAGGACGTCAAGGTGATCCGGGAGAATCTACTTTCTATTTATCTTTAGATGATGATTTGATGCGCTTATTTGGATCAGAAAAGATGAAAAATACAGTAAATAGATTAGGATTGCCAGAAGGTCAGCCAATTGCAGCAGGAATTTTATCCAACGCAATTGAAAATGCTCAAAAGAAAGTTGAAGGTAATAACTTTGGTATTCGTAAGCGTTTACTAGATTATGATCAAGTTATGAATGAGCAAAGAGAAATTATATATGGTGAGAGAAGAAAAGTGTTAGAAGGCGATGACATGCGCGAATATATTTTCAATATGCTTAAAGAGACTATAGAACGTGTTGTTAATTCTCATTCTAATGGTATGGATGAAATTGATGAATGGGACTTAGCTGAGTTAAAAGAAGCATTGGTCAATATTGTGCCTATTACTAACTTTGAAATAACTGAAAAAGATAGAGAAACGATTACAAGACAAAGCTTTATAGAATTAATATATAACAAAGCGATTAAAATATATGATAAGCTAGAAAAAGAGTTTGATGAACCTGAAATGATGAGAGAAGCAGAGCGAGTAATTTTGCTTAGAGTTATTGATAGAAAATGGATGGATCATATTGATAATATGGATCAAATGCGTCAAGGAGTAGGTCTTGCTGCTTATGGACAAAGGGATCCGCTTGTTGAATATAAGTTTTTAGGTTTCGATATGTTCGATGAAATGACTGAGAGCATTCAAGAAGATACAGTTAGATCATTATTTAGCGTAAGGCCAGCTAGAAAAATTGAACGTGAAAGCGTTGCTAAGGTAACTGGCACTAATCGAGGTGATGGGGATAACGTAAAAGTACCTGTCAAACGAGCAGAGAAAAAAATTGGAAGAAATGATCCTTGTTCTTGTGGTAGTGGTAAGAAATATAAACAATGCTGTGGTAAGTAATTATAACGATATTAATTCAAAAAATGGGGTGTAAATATGCTAGAGCTAGATCAAGCAAAGCAACAGCTTAACAGTTATAGGGAAAAAATATTTGAAATGGGTGTTTCACTTTGACGTAAAAGGTGCTAAAATAAGGATAGAAGAAATTGAGGATGAAACTGGTTCCGAAGGCTTTTGGAATGATGCAGAGAATTCTCAAAGATTACTTAAGCTTTTAAAACAGCTTAAGGATAAGGTCGCAGCTTATAATGAGATGCATAGTGCCTTTGAAGACATAGAAGTCCTTATTGAAATGGGTTTAGAAGAGCAGGATGAAGAAATAGTAGCAGAAGTCAAAGAAGCACTTGCTATTTTTATGAAAGAGTATGAACAGCTAAAAATTGCTACCTTGCTATCTGGTGAGTATGATGGAAACAACGCCATTTTATCCTTACACGCAGGAGCTGGAGGAACTGAATCTTGTGATTGGGTTAACATGCTATTTAGAATGTATAATAGATGGGCAGATGATAAAGGTTATAAGACTGAGATTCTAGACATTTTAGACGGTGAAGAAGCTGGAATTAAATCAATTACAATACAAATTTCCGGAGAAAATGCATATGGCTATTTAAGGTCAGAAAAAGGTGTTCATAGGCTTGTTAGAATATCTCCCTTTGATTCTTCTGGTAGAAGACATACATCCTTTGCTTCATGTGATGTTATGCCCGAAATTGATGATGATGTTGATATGGAAATACTAGATGATGATTTAAGGATTGATACTTACCGAGCCAGTGGTGCAGGTGGTCAACATATTAACACAACAGATTCTGCTGTGAGAATCACACACTTTCCTACTGGGATAGTTGTTCAATGTCAAAATGAACGTTCTCAACATAAAAACAAAGATAGAGCAATGAAAATGCTTAAAGCAAAGCTTTTTGAATATAGACAACAAGAGCAGATGGATAAGATACAAGGCATACGGGGTGAAATGAAGGATATTGCATGGGGAAGCCAAATTCGTTCCTATGTTATGAACCCTTATAGTATGGTCAAGGACCATAGAACAAATGAAGAAGTTGGAAATGTGAGTGCTGTAATGGACGGTAAAATAGATGTATTTATTAATGCATATCTAACCAAAAGCATGTCGAATTAGTTTTTGTATAAGCGATTGGATAAGCAGCATTTTCTTATATACAAGTAAGGTTCTGCATAATTAATTAAATGCATAGGAGGAAAGATTATGGCAACATTACAACAAGTAGTATTCAAGCTAGATAAAGAAGAATATGGACTGGATATCATGTGTGTCAATGGTATTGAAAAGTACCAAGAAGTCGTAAAAATCCCAAACGCACCAGAATATGTTGATGGAATTATTAATTTGAGAGGTGAGGTTCTTCCAGTTTTTAGTTTAAGGAAAAAATTTCATCTTACCGACAAAGAAAAAGACGATAAAACTAAGATTATCGTGGCCTTTACAAATAATATGAAAGTTGGTTTTGTAGTAGATACCGTTATAGAAATATTAAATATTGATGAAGAGAATATTGAGGCAACTCCAAAAATTCTTACAGGTATTGACCGAAGATATATTAAGAGCGTTGCAAAAGTTGAAGATCGCATGATTATCTTATTAGATGTTGAACTAGTTGTAACAGATGAGGAGAAAATTTCTCTAGGTGAAGTAGTGGAGCTTGTAGAATAATGAATGATATTATGAGATGATTTTTATAAATTTAAGGAATATGATTTGCTTGTAATCATATTCCTTTTGTGCTTTCAGTAATGTAGTTAAGCAACCAATTCTTAAGGATAAAATGAAATTAATTTAAAAACTACTTGATGTTTCTTGTCACCTATGATATTATCTTTCGAGAGAATACATTTGTTCTTCTGAAAAAAACAAAAAGGTGATGAGCATGCCAGACACTGCAAAATATTATATCATTACAAGTAAAGCTTTGCCAGAGGTTTATTTAAAAGTGGTTCAAGCTAAACAATTGATTGAAAAAGAGAAAGCAATGACCATACAAGAAGCTGTTGATGCAGTAGGTATTAGTAGAAGCTCCTTCTATAAATACAAAGATGACATCTTTCCTTTTTATGAGAATTCTAGAGGTGCTACCATAACATTAGGTATGGGAATAGACGATGAACCTGGCGTTCTATCGGGAGTTCTTCACAAAATCGCAGATTATAAGGCAAATATTTTAACTATTCATCAAACCATTCCAATAAATGGAGTGGCTAATATAACTTTAAGCATCGAGGTTTTACCATCAACAGGTGACATTCAAGAAATGATTAGCGACATGGAGGCTTACGAAGGAATCCATCAAGTGAAAATTCTAGCTAGGGAGTGATAAGATGATAAGTGTAGCAGTACTTGGATATGGAACAGTAGGTTCTGGAGTCGTGGAAGTGTTAAATAAAAATAAAGAGAGCATTAATAAAAAGGCAGGGACAGAAATCAACCTAAAATATGTTCTTGACCTAAGAGATTTTCCGGGCTCATCAATAGAGAATATTTTAACTCATGATTTTGAACAAATATTAAATGATGATGAAATTAAAGTGATTGCGGAAGTTATGGGCGGCATTGAACCAGCATATACCTTTGTGAAAAGCGCTTTGACCAGAGGTAAAAGCGTAGTAACATCTAATAAGGAGCTTGTTGCTAAGCATGGTGCTGAACTTTTGGAAATCGCAAAGGAAAATAATATTAATTTCATGTTTGAGGCAAGTGTTGGTGGAGGAATACCAATTATTAGACCACTCAACCAGTCTTTAACTGCAGACGAAATATATGAAATTACAGGGATATTAAACGGTACTACAAATTTTATTTTGTCTAAAATGTCAGAAGAAGGATTATCCTTTGACGATGTATTAAAGGAAGCTCAAGATAAAGGTTATGCAGAAAGAAATCCTGAAGCAGACGTTGAAGGACATGATGCTTGCAGAAAGATTGCGATCCTTGCTTCATTGGCGTTCGGGATGCATGTTGATTACGAAGATATTTATACGGAGGGCATTACCAATATATCGGCTAAAGATATGACATATGCAAAAAAGCTAGGTTTAGATATTAAGCTACTAGCTACTTGTAAGAAGGTAGAAGATAAGATTTATGCAATGGTCGCACCAATGTTGATTGACAATTCTCATCCATTATCTCATGTACATGGAGTATTCAATGCAATATTAGTAAAAGGCAATGTAATAGGTGAAGTCATGTTTTATGGTAGAGGTGCTGGTAAGTTACCAACAGCGAGTGCAGTCGTAGCAGATATAGTGGATGCGATTAAGCACTTAGGTAGAAACGTTATGTCATTTTGGAGCACTAAAAAAATGGAACTTATGTCAATTGATAATGTGAGCTTTGGTTATTTTATCATAGCTAAGACAGACTTTTTTCCAGCAGCAAGGGATAGCGTAGTAAAGATATTTGGCGATGTGAATTTTGTGAAATTAGATGATAGAGAGGAAGAGATCGCTTTTGTTACGACTAAAAGCACAGAGAAAGACCTGCAATGCAAGTTAAAGGCTTTTGATGCTCAAACCTCAATACTGAAAATAGAAAGTGCCATAAGAGTAGGTTAAGGAGGAAAAACAATGAAGTATGTTGTAATTCTTGGCGATGGGATGGCAGATGAACCTTTAGAGCAATTAGGATTTAAAACGCCATTAGAGGTTGCCAATAAGCCTACAATAGATAGATTGTCTATGAAAGGACAGTTGGGTTTAGTGAGTACAATACCTAAAGGTATGTCACCAGGAAGTGATACTGCAAATCTATCAGTTATGGGCTATAATCCTGAAAAATATTACACAGGTAGATCACCACTAGAAGCAATTAGTATGAATATTTCAATGAAGGATACGGATATTAGCTTTAGATGCAATGTTGTAACCTTGTCTGACGAGGGAGATTATGATGAAAAAATTATACTTGACCATAGTGCAGATGAAATTACTTCTGAGGAAGCAAAGGAGCTTATCGCAACCATTGAGCAGAATTTTGGGACTGAAATATTGCATTTTTATCCGGGTGTTAGCTATAGACATGCATTAATCTGGGAAGGTGGATCAACACAAGTTGACTTAACACCTCCTCACGATATTTTAGATAAAAGAATTGGAGATTATTTACCAAAGGGAAATGGTGCAAAAGAAATTTATCAAATGATGAAATCTAGCTATGACTTATTAGCCAATCATCCAGTAAATTTAAGCAGAAAAGAAAGAGGTCTTAATCCTGCAAATTCAATTTGGATTTGGGGAGAAGGTAAAAAACCGATGTTACCGTCCTTTGAAGGAAAATATGGACTTAAAGGTACCATGATTTCAGCTGTAGATTTGCTAAAAGGAATTGCAATTGCAGCAAAAATGGAAAGTATAGACATCGTTGGTGCAACTGGTAACCTAAACACCAATTACAACGGTAAAGCAGGTGCTTGTATTGATGCTCTAAATAGAGGCCAAGACTTTGTATATCTTCATGTTGAGGCACCTGATGAATGTGGGCATAGAGGTGAATTAGAAAACAAAATTAAATCTATTGAATACTTGGATGATAAAATAGTTCGACCAATAGTAGAAGCCTTAGAGAGAATAGGATATGATTTTAGAATTTTAATTCTACCCGATCATCCAACACCAATAGCAAGAAGAACACATACGAGTGATCCAGTGCCATATATTCTATATGACAGCTCTTCAAATGAAAATTCTGGTTTAACATATACAGAACAAAATGGTGCTCTATCTGGCATACACTGTATAGAAGGGCACTTACTCATGGATTATTTACTAGAGAAAAGAAGTAAGGTCAATTAAAAATTTATATTCACCTAGGAGGAAGAAAAGTGCTTATAGTTAAAAAATTTGGCGGCAGTTCAGTTGCAAATAAAGAACGTGTTTACAATGTAGCAAATAGAATTATTGAAGAGTATACAGCAGGCAATGAAGTGGTTGTAGTATTATCTGCACAAGGAGACACTACAGATGATCTTTTAGATAAAGCAAGAGAGATTAACCCCAATCCATCAAAAAGAGAAATGGATATGCTTTTAGCAACAGGTGAACAACAATCAGTCGCGCTCATGGTTATGGCTCTTGAAGCTTTAGGATATCCAGCAATATCATTAAATGCTTATCAAGTGCCAATGCTTACTACATCTACTTACGGAAATGCTCGATTGAAAAAAATCGACCCAGACAGAATTAGAACTGAGTTAGATAGAAGAAATATTGTCGTAGTTACAGGCTTTCAAGGAATGAATAGATATGATGATATTACAACCCTTGGACGTGGTGGTTCCGATACTACTGCAGTTGCTTTAGCAGCAGCACTTGATGCTGATAAATGTGAAATATTTACCGATGTAAATGGTGTTTATACTGCTGATCCAAGAGTAGTAAAAAATGCAAGAAAACTTGACGAAATCACATATGACGAAATGCTAGAGCTTGCATCCTTAGGTGCAAAGGTTCTGCATAATCGTTCAGTAGAGTTAGCGAAAAAGTATAATGTAGAATTGGTTGTTAGATCAAGTTTAACTAGAGAAGAAGGAACAATTGTTAAGGAGGAATGTAAAATGGAAAAAATGCTTGTGAGTGGTGTTGCATCTGATAAGGATGTTGCTAGAATAGCGGTAATAGGTATTAAAGATGAGCCGGGTAAAGCCTTCATTTTGTTTTCCCTATTAGCAAAAAAAGGTATTAATGTAGATATCATTCTTCAATCAGTTGGTAGAGATAATACGAAGGATATTTCCTTTACATTGCCAACCAATGATTTGACAGAAGCGGTAAGTATTATTGAAGATAACCTAGATAGAATCTCAGGAACAAGAGTTGAAATTGATAAAGATGTAGCAAAGGTATCACTTGTAGGAGCGGGAATGGCTTCAAATGCCGGAGTGGCATCTAATATGTTTGAAGCATTGTATGATGCAGATATCAATATTAAGATGATATCTACATCTGAAATCAAGATATCAGTACTTGTAGATGAAAAGGATGCTGAAGCAGCAATGAATGCAATACATGAACAATTTAAACTTGCGTCAAAATAAAGCAGTTTAAATTATAGGGCCGTTTCTAAATAGAAGATGATTCTATTGGGAGACGGCTCTTTTATATTTTACTAGGAAAGTTCTGCACAAGTAATTGGAATCCAATCAATAGTTGGTATTTATACCACTTTCTGATATAATAGGTAAAGATTTATTTTTAAGGAGATCGTAAAATGGATATTTTAAAAGCACTGGAAAAAGAATTTAAACTGTTAGAATGGCAAGTTAAAAACACTGTAGAATTGATAGAACAAGGAAATACCATTCCTTTTATTTCTAGATACAGGAAAGAGGTTACAGGCTCCTTAACGGATGAGGTATTAAGAGACTTTCACGAGAGATGGCTATATCTCAACAATCTTGAAGCTAAGAAGGAACAAGTAATTGGAAGCATAGGAGAGCAAGGGCTGCTAACTGAAGAACTTAAGGCACAAATTATTTCTGCTAAAACCTTAGTTGAGGTAGATGATTTATATAGACCTTTTAGACCGAAGAGAAGGACAAGGGCTACAATAGCTAAAGAAAAGGGATTAGAGCCCTTGGCGATGGAAATCATGCTTCAAAAGTTAACTATTCCTGTTGTTGAGCTTGCTGCGGTTTATGTTAACCCGGAAAAGGAGATTCATACAGCTGAAGAAGCAATAGACGGAGCAAAGGATATTATTGCTGAAACGGTATCAGATGATGCAGACTATAGAAAAGAAATTAGAAATCTGACCTTTACAAAAGGTAAAGTTGTTGTAAAGGCTAAGGATGATAAAGTAGCTTCTGTATTTGAAATGTATTATGATTATACTGAGGATATTAAGCAAATTGTTGGGCATAGAATTTTAGCAGTTAACAGAGGTGAAAAAGAAAAAATATTAACAGTTAAGTTAGAGGCACCAATTACAGAAATCATTTATTATTTAAAAAAGAAAGTGATCGTCTCTGACAATCAATATACAATGCCTGTTTTATACGAAACGATTGAAGATAGTTATAAGAGATTAATTGCTCCTGCAATTGAACGTGAAATTAGAAGCGCATTAACTGAAAAAGCAGAAGAAGGTGCAATTAAGGTCTTTGGTAAAAATCTTGAACAGCTATTAATGCAACCACCAATTCATAATAAAGTGGTGTTGGCTATTGACCCTGCCTTTCGAACGGGTTGTAAAATTGCTGTAATTGATGGAACGGGGAAGGTGCTAGATACAACGGTTATATATCCAACACCTCCAAAGAGTGATATTGAAGGTTCCAAAACTGTACTTAAAAAATTGATTGATAAACATAAAGTCGAACTCATATCAATAGGAAATGGAACTGCATCAAGAGAATCAGAATTGTTTGCGGTAGAACTGATCAAGGAGATCAAGCAACCAGTGCAATATATTATTGTTAACGAGGCTGGAGCATCAGTTTATTCTGCTTCTAAGCTTGGAACGGAAGAATTTCCACAATTTGATGTTGCACTTAGAAGTGCTGTTTCAATAGGTAGAAGACTTCAAGATCCATTGGCGGAACTGGTTAAAATTGACCCGAAATCTGTAGGGGTTGGACAATATCAACATGATATGAACCAAAAGAATTTAGGAGATGCGCTATCTGTTGTTGTTGAAGATTCAGTAAACAGAGTCGGAGTAGATTTAAACACTGCTTCACCATCTCTTCTTCAATATGTTTCGGGTATCAGTAAAGCGCTTGCAACAAATATCGTTGCCTATAGGGAAGCAAGCGGTAAGTTTTATAGTAGAAAGGAATTACAAAAGGTTGCTAAGCTTGGAGCCAAGGCATTTGAGCAATGTGCAGGCTTTCTTAGAATAACCGATGGGAAGAATCCGTTAGACAACACAGGAGTTCATCCTGAAAGCTATGAGGTAGCAACCAAGCTGCTCGCAGAGATGGGTTATAAATTAGAGGATGTTAAGAGTGGACAACTGAAAGAGCTTAGCAAGGCTACAAAGGATCTTGAAGTCTTAGCTAAAAAACTCGATGTTGGCGTACCAACTTTACAAGATATCATTAAGGAATTAGAAAAGCCAGGTAGGGACCCAAGAGAAGAGATGCCTAAGCCAATTCTTAGAACTGATGTGTTAGAAATGGAAGACTTAAGTGATGGTATGATTTTAAAAGGTACAGTAAGAAATGTAATTGATTTTGGTATTTTCGTAGATATTGGAGTTCATCAAGATGGACTTGTTCATATATCGCAAATATGTAATAAGTTTATTAAGCATCCATTAGAAGTAGTTTCGGTAGGAGATATTGTAGATGTTAAGGTATTGAGCATTGACCTACAAAAGAAAAGAATTGCCTTGAGTATGTTAATTTAACCGATGTGCAAGCGAAGCTTGCAGTCGGTTACGAAACCCTAGCGAATGCAGAGGTTTTGTAACAGTTACTACAAAAAAGTAAAATGTAAATTTCTATAAGTAAGGAGTATGATTTTATGATAGCTGTTTCACAATCACCAGAAGAAACCATGAAAGTGGGTAAACAAATCGGATTAAAAGCAGAAAAGGGACAAGTTTATTGTCTTGTTGGTGACTTAGGGGTAGGTAAAACAATTTTCACGAAAGGATTTGCAAAAGGACTAGGAATTAAAGAACAAATAACAAGTCCAACCTTTACAATTGTGAATGAATACGAAGGTGATAAGCTTTCTTTGTACCATTTTGATGTTTATAGAATTCAAGAGCTTGAAGAAATGGATGAAATTGGATATGAAGATTATTTTTATGGAGAGGGAGTAACTTTTATTGAATGGGCGAATTATATTGAAGATTTGATACCAGAGGATGCAACCTGGATTTATATTGAAAAAGACCTTTCTAAAGGGTTAGATTATAGGTTAATTACAATACAAAATACTTAAAAAAGTATTAGCTCTAATAAAGTGAAGGTGAAAAAATGAAGGTATTAGCTATAGAAACGTCTGGATTGGTTGCTTCAGTTGCGATTGCTGAAGATCATAAAATTATCTGTGAGTATACAACAAATTTCAAGAAAACGCATTCGCTCACTTTAATGCCCATGCTTGAAGAGATTAAGAAAGCTGTTGACTTGGACTTGAAAATGTTAGATTTAATTGCTGTTTCAGGTGGGCCAGGTTCCTTTACTGGACTTAGAATTGGGAGTGCTACGGCTAAGGGCTTAGCTCATGTACTGAATGTACCGATAGCATCGATACCAACACTCGAAGGATTAGCAAATAATATCGATCAAACAGATTTGCTGATTTGTCCATTGATGGATGCTAGAAGACATCAGGTTTATACGGCAATATATGAATATCAGGATGGTTGTATTCGGCCACGAACAGATATGATGGCAACAGAGATTGATACTATTATAGAGAAAATATTGAGTTATAATAAAGAAGTAATATTTCTAGGAGATGGATTCGCACCTAATGAAGAAAGGATAAAAGAGCTTCTAGAAGGGCGAAAATGGCACCTAGCAAGTCCCAACAACAGAATTCAAAGGGCGTCTTCCATTGCACTTTTAGGCGTTAGATATGCCGAGGAAGGAAAGCTTCAAAACTATATGGAGCATGCGCCTATCTACTTAAGAAAACCACAAGCTGAGAGAGAATATGATGAAAAGCACAAATGAAATTAGAGCGAAAGCTCTTTTTTTGTTTGCTAGGAAAGTTTTACTTGTGAAATTGGAAAAGCGGCAGATAGGTAACGAGAATTTTAACTCGGCACTGCCGATTTCTTTATTTTCTATGAAAGTTTGTCTTAAAATGCGCTTCTCGTAACAACATAAGAAGCTTTTGTATAAAATAATATATACACAAAAAACAATGAGGAGAAAATATGTCAATCGATAAGGAAGTAACCTTCGATCAGTTAAAAATAAATTACGATTTTAAGACGGTACTTGAAAAGAGCCATGGCTATAGCAAATTGTTTCCGGGAAATACTGATCTTCAAAACATGTTGGAAACTATTTTAAAGCTAGGTAACAATCAACACATATATATTTCAAATAATAAAGGGTCGAAAGCTGAAGAATTTCTAATTGAGCTTTTAAGTCAAAAAGAGAACAAAAGCTATGAATGGGGATACGTATATAATTTTCAGCAACCAAATTTTCCGATGCTTATAAAGCTTGAGAATGGACAAGGTGATTTGTTCAAGGAGATGGTAGAAGGTAGTGTTATTACAACCTTTGAAGAAAGCAAAAAATGCTTTAGTAGTAAGGAAATAAAAGATGTTGAAAAAGATATGAAGGCTCAAATATTAGAAATCAGTGAAAAGGAACTTGAAGTATTAAAAAATGATGCGAAGGAACTTGGCTTTTCAACTCACGTAAGTGATAAAGGTATTTTTTTCATTCCCATTATTAATGGTAAGAAAATTAGTGAAACTGAATATGACAACCTTGATGCAAAGGAGCAGGAAGTAATCATCAAGGATTTAGACATTATGGAAAAAAAATCCATAGATGTTATGAAGAAAATCAAGAAATTAAAAAAGGATTCTAAAAAAAAGATAAAGGCATATAAAGAAGAAATTATTACGCAGGTTGTGGAAAAAAACTTTGATGAATTAAAAAGTTTAGATTGGAAATATGTGCCTATAAGCAATTATATAGATGACGTTAAGAAGGACTTAGAGGAGCAGTTAAAGAAAATATTCTTAAAGATAAATAGACAAGAAGTAGAAAAATATAGTGAGCTTATACAACTAGAAAAAATAGAGAAGGAAAATAAGTATAAATATCTAGTGAATCTTTTGGTTAACCCACAGCGTGTAATATATGCTAATAAGATAACCTATTATGAGCTTTTTGGTAAAATTGAATATATAAACGACTCAGGTGTATTTGTTACTGATTTTACTCATATTCAAAGCGGACTTATGCAGAGGGCTAATGGAGGTTATATAATACTTGATATCAATGATGTAATTGGAAGCAAATTGATATGGGATAAGATTAAAAAGACATTAATTGAAAAAACAATTGAGTTTGACCCGATCAGGGAACAATTAGGTGCGTTACCGGTAAGGACGATAATACCTGAGAAAATGCCATTAGACGTGAAGGTTATATTAATTGGTGAAGAAAGCATTTATAATATTTTAGCTGAGTATGACACTGAATTCAAGGCTATATTTCCTTATCATCTAATAGTACCAGATGAAGTTGAAGCAAATGAGGAAAATATTTCAGCCTATATAGCATATTTGAAAAACAAAGAATTAACTGATTTAGCTAAAAAAAGAATAATAGATTATTGTATTAGGTATACAGGTAATAAATCTAAGCTTACAACTAAATTAACTCAAGTGGATAAGCTAATTAGCATTGGTGAATTTTTTGCAAAGGAAGATTGCGAAAAGTATATTAAAGAGAAGCACATAAAAAAGGGAGAAGAGGAATTAATCAAGCATTACAACTATTATATTAAAATGCTTGAGGAATGGATAACTTCTAATCAGTTGATTCTGGATGTAACTGGTAAGAAAGTAGGTCAAATCAATGGGTTGTCTGTGAATCGATTCGTAGATTTTCAAATTGCCTTTCCAATAAGAATTACAGCTGGAATACATGCTGGAGAACAAGGAGTAGTTAGTATTGAAAAAGAAAACAAACTCAGTGGTAAGATTTTTGGGAAAGGATTAAGTATTATTACTAGCTATATTAATAGTATTTTTGCGAAAGAAAAGCCACTATCTTTTTGCTGCTCTATATGTTTTGAGCAAGTGTATGGTGAAATAGAAGGTGATAGTGCATCCTGTGCCGAAATATATACTGTTTTATCAGCGCTTTCTAATATTTCTATTAATCAAGGAATAGCAATTACGGGTTCGGTAGATCAATTTGGCAATGTTCAACCTATCGGAGCGGTATCTAATAAAATTGAGGGTTATTATAATGTATGCAAATTAAAAGGACTAACAGGGAAGCAGGGAGTTATTGTTCCAAATAAAAATATTCAGGATATTGTTTTGAGTGATGAGTTAATGCAAGTGATACAAAGACAAAAATTCCATATTTTTGGAATTGATAAAATTGAAGAAGGGGTACCTATACTAATGAATACAACCTTTAAAAGAGTTAAAAAGGTAGCCAGCGTATTCGTAAATCAAATGCAAGCATAAGCTTGCATTTGATGGCTTGAATATAGTACGAAGCCTCTATAAGCATTGGATGCATGTTCCACTATACATAGCAATAGACACAGAGTATAATGAAAAAGACCATTAAAGATGAAATATTTTGAAGGGGGTGTGGACAATGACTGGGGAAAACAAAGAAAACAATGAGATTAAATGCAATCAATGTGGACAAGTCATACAAGACACAAGTGCTTACGAGGAGTATCTTGAGGTTTCTAAGTCATGGGGATATTTTTCGAATAAAGACCTTCAAACACATACATTTCATCTATGCGAATCGTGTTATGATGGTTTAATTGAAAAATTTATAATTCCAATTGATATAAAAAAAAACAATGAGGCTATCTAACAGGTAAAGCGTATGATATAATAAATTCATGCGCTTTATTTTTTATTAAGAAAGTTCTGCATAACCAATTGGAATAGCGGCAGATGTATAGCAGAGGTTTTAATTCCGCGTATAAATAACAAAGATATTTAACGCTGCACAGCCGATTTTCATGTTTTGTTAAGAAAGTTCTGCATAAGCAATTGGAAAAGCGGCAGATGCATTACTAGAATTCATAATATTATTAGAAGAGGAAAATATAAATATGTTAGACGTATGTTTATTAGGTACAGGGGGTATGATGCCATTGCCATATAGGTGGTTGACTGCTCTTATGTTAAGGTACAACGGTAGCAATATGTTAATAGATTGCGGTGAAGGCACACAAATCACGATTAAAATGCAAGGATGGAGTTTTAAGGCGATTGATCTTATTTGTTTTACTCATTACCATGGAGATCATATTAGTGGGCTCCCGGGGCTTCTATTAACGATTGGTAATTCAAATAGAACAGAACCATTAACATTAATTGGACCAAAGGGATTAGAAAGAGTAGTTAATGGGCTTCGAGTGATAGCGCCAGAGTTACCTTATGATATAAAATTTATTGAAATTAATGAAGCATATGAAAGCCTTCATATCGGTCAATATAATATTGAAGCATATAGAGTAAAACATAACATCATTTGCTATGCATATAATGTAAACATTAAAAGACTGGGCAAATTCGATGCAGATAAAGCGAAGGCTAATAATATACCACTTAAATATTGGTCTCCTCTTCAAAAGGGGAACACATTAGAAGTTGATGGACAAGTATTGACCCCTGATATGGTTTTAGGAGAAAGTCGTAAGGGTTTGAAGATTAGCTATTGTACAGATTCAAGGCCTGTTCAACAAATTGAAACATATGTTAAGGATGCAGATTTATTTGTTTGTGAAGGCATGTATGGAGAAGAAACAGAAGAAACAAAAGCAAGTGCATATAAGCATATGACCTTTGAAGAAGCTGCAAAGCTTGCAAAGAATGCAAAAGCGTTAGAACTTTGGTTAACGCATTTTAGTCCTTCTCTAGTTTATCCAAAAGATTATTTGCATGTTGCTAAGAAAATATTTCAAAATACTGTAATTGGTAAGGACCGTATGACTAAGACTTTCAAGTTTGATGATGAAGCTTCAGAGGATTTATAAAATGTACGATATAATGATAGATTATAAAACTAAGAGGTGATGAGATGAGAAAACTAATAGCAATAATCATTCTAATAGGCCTTGGGGTAACGCTATACTTTTATATTGGAAAGAAGCTTGAAAATAATGATAAGGAAACAGGGACGAATGGACTTATTGAAGAAATGATAATCCCACAAGCGAAGGATAATTATGATGGACTTTTAAAAAAGGTTAGAAAGCTTCAAGAAAATCCGGATCAACTAGCAGAGTTTAACTGTATGATTACAAAGTTAATGTACACTGGTAAGCAAAGCAATGAAGAAATAGCACTACTTCTTAAACTTCAAAGGGAGTACTATTCAGAAGAAACATTAAATAACAATCCAGAAGATGTTAATCTAGAAAGATTACTTGAGGAGCTAGAGAAATACAAAACAGCTAATTATACAATTATGGGATATAAGGTGATTGGTCCACAATTTGTAGATGCTGAAGCAGGGAAGAAACCAGTTTTGATATTCAATGTTATTTATTATATGAATGTTACTACCAAAGATTTAGGAGAGGTTTATAAAGGATATGTATACGAACAAAACGCTGAAAAGCTTTGGGAATTGAAGGGTTTTGGCTCAATAGAAGATTTTTCTATTATTAATTAATCTTCACTATTCACTTAGGAGATATTATGGAAAAAGACATAACAATACTTGCAATCGAATCATCATGTGATGAAACTTCTGCAGCCGTTGTCGTTAACGGAACTAAAGTTTTATCTAATATTATTTCATCTCAGATAGAACTACACAAAAGATATGGTGGAGTTGTACCTGAAATTGCTTCTCGAAAACACATTGAGAAGATAAACCCTGTAATACAAGAAGCTTTGGATGAGGCGCACATTACCTTTGAAGAGTTGGATGCAATAGCCGTTACATACGCCCCAGGTTTAGTTGGGGCTTTACTTGTTGGTCTAGCGTCTGCAAAAGCCATTGCTTTTGCGAGTAACAAACCATTAATTGGAGTACATCATATTGAAGGACATATTTGCGCCAACTATATTGAAAACCCCGAATTTAAACCGCCATTTATTTGTGCAGTTGTTTCGGGGGGACATACACATCTTGTTTATGTGAAGGATTATGGGGATTACGAAATATTAGGTAAAACGCGTGATGATGCAGTTGGTGAAGCTTTTGACAAGGTGGCTAGGACGATCGGTTTAGGCTATCCAGGTGGCCCTAAAATTGATGCGCTAGCTAAATCAGGAAATAGCAAAGCAATAGACTTCCCAAGGTCTTATTTAGAGGCTGGTTCTTATGACTTTAGCTTTAGTGGTATTAAGTCTGCAGTTTTAAATTATATTAATCAAAGTGCAATGAAAAAAGAAACTATTTGTGAAGCCGATATTGCAGCTTCTTTTCAAGCGGCAGTTATTGAAGTTATAGTTAACAAAACAATAAAAGCTGCAAAGGAGCATAACATAAACCAAATAGCTTTGGCAGGTGGAGTTGCAGCAAATAGTAAGCTTCGTGAAGAAATGCAAAGAGCATGTGATGAAGAAAAAATTTACTTACAATATCCTTCTATGATTTATTGCACAGACAATGCAGCAATGATAGGAAGCGCAGCTTATTATGACTATTTAAAAGGGGTTAGGCATGGCATGGAGCTTAATGCAGTACCTAATTTGAAAATTGGAGAAAAGTAATCATAAAAGAAATTATGATTTCCACATAATATAGATAGGAACAAGTAGCAATAGTAAATCCCTCAATAAAATAAGCCGATAAATGATGTGTTAATATGTCATTTATCGGCCTTTCTATATTGTGAAATTCGATATTATTTTACGGGCGGAGTGAATACTCGTTGAGCCAATTCAGAATCTATCGCATATAAAATACTAACATCACCATTAGCTCGTTTTAATTTTTGAATAATTGCTTTGAAACTTGCTTCTTCTTCAACCTGCTCGTCAATAAACCATTTCAAAAAGCTAATTGTAGCATACTCCTTTTCTTCAGTAGCAATTTCCATCAATAGATAGATTCTGGAAGTGACAAATTTTTCGTGAGCAAGAGATCTTTCGAAAACATCTAAAGCGTCTGAATAATCTGAAGGAGGAGTATCAAATCCTTGGATATCTATAGTAGAATCCATTTCATTGATATAGTTGAAAAACTTCATTGCATGGAACCTTTCTTCTTCTGCCTGTACTTTGAAAAAGTTTGCAAAGCCATCTAAATCAATGGAATAACAGTAAGCCGCCATTGCTAAATATAAATGAGCAGAATAATACTCATATTTGATTTGAAGATTTAGTTCTTTTACTAATTTTGTGCTAATCATAATGATACCTCCGTATTGTTATATTATTTGCAAATAATAGCTACTTTATCATAAACATGGATACATTACTTGTTAAAATAATAAGAAACCAATTTTAGCACATATAGAGCCTTTGTTGTGTGCATAAATGCATTCATTGTTTATAACTAAGATGTTTCTTGATATGAATAAAGCCTAATACTAGTATAACAATATTTTCTTAAGAAATATAGTATTACTTAATATTAATTATTAATTGTTATTCAGATGTTAAAAAACTGAATAGGGCTTTTCAAAATAATTAGAATGATGTAGAATAAATAAGGATATCAATACATATATATTAATATTTGCTTTGGAGGGAAAAGCTATGAAAACAAAGAAAATCGGAGTAATTATTCCTGCTGCAGGGCAAGGGAAACGTATGAAGGCCGATACGAGCAAACAATATATTGAAGTCGAGGGAAAACCTATTTTAGCGTACACAATTGAAAAATTTCAACAATCAAGCTTAGTAGATGAAATTGTAATTGTGGTTGGACAAAATGAGGTTGAGTATGTTGAGAAATATATAAAAAACAGATATAACTTTACAAAGATAAAAAGCATTATTAAGGGAGGGAAAGAAAGACAGGACTCAGTTTTTGAAGGTTTAAAAGTTTTAAGTCAGGACATTGACATTGTATTGATCCATGATGGAGTTAGGCCCTTAATAAGGATCGAGTCTATTGACTTCATTATTGAAGAAACAATAAAATATAAAGCTTGTATATTAGGAGTAAATGTTAAAGATACTATTAAAGTCATTGATGAATATAAAAATGTTGTAAACACACCTGATCGAAATCAACTCTATGCTATTCAGACACCACAGGCCTTTCAAAAAGAACTTATTTTACTAGCATACAAGGAAAGTATGAAGGATGGTTTTCGTGGCACGGATGACTCAACACTTGTTGAACGTTACACCGATACGAAGGTGAAGATAGTTGAAGGAAGCTACATGAATATTAAAATTACAACACCAGAGGATTTTATATTCTTCAAAGAGTATATGAACTGTTCTGCAAAGAACACAACTAACGCCAAGATAAAAGGAAAATTTTTACTTTAAAAATCTCTTGACATGGGACAGAAGATATGATAAATTAATTAAGCGCCAAGAGCGCGAAACATCCTAAAACGACATGGAGAGGTGTCCGAGCGGTTTAAGGAGCTGGTCTTGAAAACCAGTGACTCCGAAAGGGGCCGTGGGTTCGAATCCCACCTTCTCCGTTTTTCAAAATCAAATATGATTTTGAAATGCGAAATGCATAGTGTTAAGTTGTTTGGAGAAGTACCCAAGCGGCTGAAGGGGTTCGCCTGGAAAGCGGATAGGTCGTTAATAGCGGCGCGAGGGTTCAAATCCCTCCTTCTCCGTCAGATTTTATCATTGACAAACAATTAGACATATGATATAATATTTTTCGCTAACGTTATGAAAAAGTTAGTAAAAATGAACAAACAGAACCTTGAAAACTGAACAGTAAACCAACCAATTAATTCAAGTAATGACTCAGTTTTCGCGTAAGCGAAATACTGAACAGGTTTTATCGAT